>JBLRXE010000013.1:0-18147 GCA_047920895.1 Roseovarius sp. | reverse complement strand
TCGGTGCCGGTTGCTGTGCAATAGCGGGTGATCATCGCGGTCTCGATGCTGTGGGGCACGTCGCGGCGGGCGTCTTGCAACACTGAGACCAGATCATAGGCGCGGTGGCCGGTCATGGCATCCTGAAAATCAAGAAGGCCGACGCGGGCCGCCCCCGCGCGTCCCGGCAGCCAGAGCAGGTTTTCGGCGTGATAATCGCGCAGGACAGTGACATCAGTTGTGCCGGCATACTGCTGCAAGAGGCTGCGCAGCGCGGCCAGCGCCTCGGCGCGCTGCGGGCTGTTTTCGCCTGTGGTGCCAGTGAGATACCAGTCAAAGGCGAGGGCCGCCATGTCGGTCATGATGTCGGGGCCGTAGGGTTTGAGCCCCTCGGGCGGGGGCGCGCGGTGCAGGTCGATGAGCACGTCGGTGGCGGCGGCGTAAAGCGGTTCTTCCATCTGAGGGGCGATAGGGATGACGCGGGCAAAGAGCGCGTCGCCCAGATCCTCGAGGATGAGGAAACCGCGCGCCTCGTCCTGCGCAAGGATTTGCGGGGCGGAGAGACCGAGACTGGTGAGAGCGCGGGCGATGTGCAGGAAGGGGCGCACATCCTCGCCGCGTTCGGGCGGGGCATCCATCAGCACGGCGCTCGTGCCGCTGCTGGCATGGGTGAGACGTAGGTAACGCCGGTTCGAGGCGTCGCCCGCCAAGGGCGCAACCGCCGCCCCGGCCCAATCGGTCGTGGCGAGAAAGTGTTGCATCAAACCCGTGCGGTCAGTCATTCAAAAGCCCCTTCAATCGTTGCTCCCACCTGTCATTCTGCCAGGTGATGCGCAAGAGGCGGCGCTCCTCTGCGCCGGGCTCGGGGACGGGAGTAAACTCCAGTCCGAGCGCATCGGGCGGGGTCATGTCGCCCAGCCGGTCGGGCCATTCGATCAGGCAAATGGCGTCGGTAAACGCCTCTGTCAGGCCGAGTTCCACCAGTTCCATGGCATCGCTCAGGCGGTAGAGATCGGCGTGCCAGATCTCGGCCTCCTGCCCCTTATAGGTCTGGACCAGCGTGTAGGTGGGCGAGGGCACATCCTCGGGGGTGCAGAGCAGGGACTGGATCAGGCAGCGGGCGAAATGGGTCTTGCCCGCGCCCACACCGCCCGAGAGCAGAAGCGTATCGCCGGGCCTGAGCCGGGGCGCCATGGACTGCGCCAAGGCGCAGGTCACATCGGGGCTGGCGAGGGGCATAAGGATGCTGTGATCGGGCATGGCACAACACTACACGCGCCGCGTCCGCCCGCAACCCGGTTCAGCGCGTGGGCAGGTTCACCTTGGCTGCCTGAGCCGCGGCATGATCCTTGAGGCAGAGCATGGACTGACCTCCGCCAAGGGGCACAACCTGGAGGTCGGCCCCCGCCTGCCCCGGTGGACCGGCGCGGTCATAGAGCGTGGCGACCAGACGCCGTGTTGCGATGCGATCCTCGACCTCGGGCCAGAGGTCGGGATCGGGGTAACGCGCGGCGCAGGCGGCGATAACATCGTGCAACCCCATATCGGCAAAGCTCGAATCCGGGTCTACCCCCAGCATCGCGCCAAAGGCGGTGTTGCAAAAGAGCAGGCGACCGTCCTGCGCGAGCACGGCAATGCCCTCTTCCAGACGGTCGATAACCGATTGGCGCAGGTCCATCTGGAGCCGGTGGCGGCGGGTGGCCGAAACCTCGAGCGAGATGTCCTCGAACAGGAATGCAATGGCGCCATCGGGGTGGGGCCGCCCGGTGACGCGGTAGGTCTGGCCCGAGGGCAACGTCCAGACCTCGTGATAGAGACCGCCTGCCGCACTCTTGACCATGTCGGTGATCTGGCCCCGCCAGCTTGCGTAATTCTTGGGTTCCGGCATCACCATGCGGTCGCGCAGGGCGTCGAAAAATCCAAACAGACTGGGTCGCGCACTGAGGAACCCTGGCGAGAGGCCCGTGAGATCGGTCAGTGCCGGGTTGAATACCGCGAGCGCCTTGGCCCGGTCAAAGACCACGAGGCCGGTGGTGAGATCGGCAAAGGTCTTGCTCAGCGTCTGGATGAAATCGCGTTGTGATTCCTCGGCGCGGATCAGTCTGGTGATGTCATGGGCATGGTGGATGCGGCCATCGGCGGTGCGGGTCACCTGCAACTCGTAGCAATGATCCGCCTGACCGCCGTCCCCGGCAAGGTTGAGCCGGGCGCAGGCGGTCTCTCCCACCTCGGGGAGGGCGTCAGGCACGGCGGTCAGGCGGGCGACATGGGCGGGGGGCACGGCGCGGGCGCTGTCATTGTGCCAAACCACGGCGCCTGCCGCATCCATGATCCAGACCGGCATCGGCGCGCGCTGCGCGGCAAGGGACCGGAGCAGGAGATCGCGACGATCAAGGGTCGCGGCATGGCGGGCGGCGGCATCGGCGTGGTCTGCATCGCGCAGCACAGCGCGCAGGCTATCGCTCTGCCGGGTGAGGGTGAGGGTCGCCGTGTCGACGGCGCGCATTTCCCTGCGCGTGCCTGTGGGCATGACCGCAGGGTCCGGGGGCAGATCGCCAAAGCGGCCCCCCATCCAGCGGCAGAACCGTGACCAATCGCCCTCATCGTCCAAGGCATCGGGCAAATGCAGGGTGCTGGCGTCGTGATCGACGAGTTGACCGTCACGAAAGAGAAACTGCACCGCTGGCGTGGCAGAGGCGGGTTCAGGCCGGAGCGCGGACCGCGCAGGCAGGGCAACCATCAGCCAGAGCACGGCGGCCGCCAGCACGAACGCCAGTGGCGTGAGAATGACAATATCCCAAAAGGCCATCTCTGGCATCCGCCCCTCTTGCAGGTCTCATACGACCGCAAACTTGACCGAAAGTGGTTAAAAGGGGATTAACGCCTGCAAGGCTCAGCCGCGAAGGGGCTGATTCACGCCCAAAGCGGAATTGAGCGGACCTGTCGGGGCCTCGATGGCAATGCGGGGCCAGGTAACCTCGACCAGGGCGCCGGTGCGGGCCGCATGGCTCGCTTGCGTGCGAAACGACTCCGACCCGTTGGCAAAGGTAAGATCGGCCCCCGACCGCTCAAGCAGGGTCTTGGCGATAAAGAGGCCAAGCCCCATGCCCTCATATTCCGGGCGCTGCGGATCGCTGGCGGGGGCGCGGCGGCGGATGAAGGGATCGCCGATGCGTCCCAGCATGTCAGGCGGATAACCGCGCCCGTCATCCATGATCCGCAGTGTGATGGCCCCCTCGGTCCAGCCGCTCTCGACCCAGACATTTTCGCGGGCGAAATCCACGGCGTTCTGGATCAGGTTGCGCAGCCCGTGAATGACCTCGGGGCGGCGCAGCACGGTGGGCTGAGAGGTCAGATCTCCTGCTCCATGATCGAAATGAATCCGCTTGCCCCGGTCGACATGCGGCTCTGCCGCCTCTTCGATGAGCGCGGTCAGGGGGGCGCTGCGCAGGTGCAGGTCATCCTTTCCCACGCGGCCCATGGACCGCAGGATGTCGCGGCAGCGGTCGGTTTGCTGCACGATCAAGAGCGCATCCTCGCACAGGTCGGGGTGATCCTTCAACTCCTCGGCCAGTTCGGCGCTGGCCAGCTTGATCGTCGCCAGCGGCGTGCCCAGCTCATGTGCGGCGGCGGCCACCACGCCGCCCAGATCGGTCAGCTTCTGCTCACGCGCCAGCGCCATTTGCGTGGCTTGCAAAGCGTCGGACATGGCGTGCATTTCCTGCACGATCCAGCGCGCGTAGACCCCGAGGAAGAGGATCGCGATGATAATGGCCACCCAGTTGCCAAAGCGGAATACATCCGGCATCGCCAGAACGAACCCATCCTGAAACCGCAGCGGCAGATAGAACTGCATCAAAAGCGTCACGATCATGATCGCCATCGCGCCCAGAAAGGCGGTCGAGCGCCCCGAGAGCGCCGAGGCCGACACCGTGACCGGCCCCACGATCAGGATCGAGAACGGGTTGTGCAGCCCGCCGGTGAGATAGAGCAGGAGACCCAGTTGCAGCATGTCGAAAAGCACGACCAGAAAGGTATCCTGTTCCGACAGGCGCTTGTTTTCGGCAAAGACGAAGGCGGCCACCAGATTGCTGGTGATGGAAACGCCGATCACCAGAAAACAGAGGCCGATTTCCAGATCGAGGCGATAGACCCGTTCGGCGACGATCAGGGCGGATGCCTGCCCCACGATGGCCCACCAGCGCAAGAGGACCAGCGTGCGCAGACGAATCCAGTTGCCGCGCTGACGGGATTTGAGCGGTTCGGGCGAGAGATGGGCCATTTGCGCCTGCGTCCCATTGCATGCGAGAGGTGGGATGATACATAAACAACGTCGCACTCTGCCCCCACGAACGCAAGGATATCCCATGACCCGCCTGATCGCCATTGCCGCTGGATTAGCCGTCATCGTCGGGCTGGGGATCTCCTATGCCCTGACCATGATGCGGGGCGAGGAAGACCAGTTCGCGCAATGCCGGGCGTCGAATGTAGCAGGAGGTGTGGCGCAGATCGGCGGGGCGTTCACCCTTGTCAGCGAGACCGGCGAAACTGTGACCGACACAGAGGTGATCGACCAGCCGTCGCTGATCTATTTCGGATATACCTTCTGTCCGGACGTCTGCCCGATGGACAATGTGCGCAATGCCGAGGTGGTCGATCTGCTGGAGGGGCGCGGCAAGATGGTCAAGCCGGTGTTCATCTCGATAGACCCTGCGAGGGACACGCCCGAAGTGATGGCCGAATACACCGATTACCTGCACCCTCGTATGCTGGGCCTGACCGGCAGCGAAGAACAGGTGCGCGCCGCATCAAAGGCGTATCGCACGTTCTTTCAGGCGCATCAGCCGACCGCAGGCGAAGAGGATTTCTATCTCGTCGACCATTCCACGATGACCTATCTGACGCTGCCCGAACACGGCTTTGTCGAATTTTTCCGCCGCGACGTGAGTCCGGAGCAAATGGCTGATCGCGTTCAATGTTTTCTTGACGCAAGCTAGAATCGCGCGTTTGTTTGACGCAGGTCAGGCTCAGGGCTAGAACCAGTGTAAATGTTGTATATCGGGAGGAACGGCATGACCGACGAGATACTGGATATCGGTGAGGACAGGTCGCTTCTGCTTGTGGATGATGACGAGGCGTTTCTGAAACGTTTGGCTAAGGCGATGGAAAAGCGCGGCTTCGAGGTCGAGACCGCCGGATCGGTCGCCGCCGGGCGCGCGATCGCCACGGCACGCCCCCCCGCCTATGCGGTCTGTGACCTGAGGCTGGAGGATGGCAACGGGCTGGATGTGGTGGAGGTGATCCGCGACAAGCGACCCGAAAGCCGGATCGTGGTGCTGACGGGCTATGGCGCGATTGCCACCGCGGTGGCGGCGGTCAAGATCGGAGCCACGGATTATCTGTCCAAGCCTGCGGATGCCACCGATATAACCAACGCTCTCTTGGCCAATGGCGCTGAATTGCCGCCCCCGCCCGAGAACCCGATGAGCGCGGACCGTGTACGATGGGAGCATATCCAGCGGGTCTATGAGCTCTGCGATCGCAACGTAAGCGAGACCGCGCGCCGCCTCAACATGCACCGCCGCACTTTGCAGCGCATCCTGGCCAAGCGGTCGCCGAGATAGGTTGCGCCCTTCAAGAGCGCAGTTTGATCGCTTTTAAGCAACAGATTAGAATTTTCCTCTAAGATTGTTTCTCAAAACCCCGTATTAAACTGCGAGGAATAGTTTGAGGGCGTTCCAGACGGGCAACAGGACGTGATCTTTGGGGGCATGGCAGTCATATCGGATGCGGTTGCGGCGCAAACGGGCAAAAGTCCGCGCGTTTCGCAAACATTTCTCGCTTACTCCGGTGGTCAACCGCACCGACCGGATCAAGCCGGGCGATGTGCTGTTGTTCTCGACCATGCGCGACGAGCATATCCGCCTGCCCTATTTCCTGAGCTATTACCGTGAGATGGGGATTTCGCATTTCCTGATCGTGGATAATGACAGCACAGATGGCGGCGGCGAATACCTTGCGGCGCAAGAGGATGTGTCGCTGTGGTCCACCAAGTCGAGCTACAAGCGGGCGCGGTTTGGCGTCGACTGGCTCAACTGGCTTCAGGGGAAATATGGCCATGGTCATTGGACTTTGGTGGTCGATCCGGACGAATTCTTTATCTACCCGTTCTGCGACACACGGCCCATTCGCGCGCTGACCGACTGGCTGGATACCTCTGAGGTGAAATCCTTTGGCGCGATGCTGCTGGACATGTATCCCAAGGGCCGGATTGATGCGGTGCCCTATCAGCCGGGGCAAAACCCGATGGAGATTGCCGCCTGGTTCGATCCCGGCAATTACGTTGTTGAGAAGAACAAGTTTTACGGGAATCTCTGGATTCAGGGCGGACCACGGTCGCGGGTGTTTTTCCCGGACAACCCCAAGAAAGCGCCGGCGCTGAACAAGACGCCGCTGGTGCGGTGGGACCGGCGCTATGCCTATGAAAGTTCGACCCATATGATCCTGCCGCGCGGTCTGAACCTGACCTATGACGAATGGGGTGGGGAAAAGGCCAGCGGCATCCTGCTCCATGCCAAGTTTCTGGACACCTTCACCGTCAAGGCGGCAGAGGAATTGAGCCGGCGCCAGCATTATGCCGGCAGCGTCGAATACAAAGCCTATGCTGAGATCGTGAAGGACAATCCCGAACTTTGGTGTAAATGGTCGGAAAAATATATAAACTGGCGGCAATTGGAAATTCTCGGGTTGATGTCCAAGGGAAACTGGGCATGAACGCACGAGCGGAAACAGGGACAGGATGAGCGTCGGCATCATCATGCTGGTTCACACGGCCTTTGGTCGCGCCGAACAGGTGGCGCGCCATTGGGCTGCGTCGGGTTGCCCGTTGGTGATCCATGTGGATCGCTCGGTGCCCAACAAGGCATATAACGCCTTTGTCAAATCTCTGTCGGACGTGGCAGACCTGCGCTTTGCCCGTCGGCATCGCTGTGAATGGGGCATGTGGGGGCTGGTCGCGGCGACGCAGAACGCATCCGAGATCATGCTGCGAGAGTTTCCGCAGGTGCGCCATGTCTATCTTGCGTCGGGGTCGTGCCTGCCGCTGCGCCCGGTGCAGGAATTGATCGACTATCTGGGCAAGCGGCCCCATACCGATTTCATCGAGAGCGCCACGACGGCCGATGTGCCCTGGACCATCGGGGGCCTGGATCAAGAGCGGTTCACGCTGCGGTTTCCGTTTTCCTGGCGCAAAAATCGCTATCTCTTTGATAAATATGTGGCGCTGCAACGGCTGGTGCGGTTCAAGCGCAGCATCCCCAACGGCATCGTGCCGCATATGGGCAGCCAGTGGTGGTGCCTTACAAGGCAAACGCTGTCGGCCATTCTGGAGGATCCGGACCGGCGGATCTATGACCGCTATTTCTCCAAGGTGTGGATTCCCGACGAGAGCTATTTCCAGACCCTCGCCCGGCAATATTCCCGCCAGATCGAGAGTCGGTCACTGACCCTGTCGAAATTTGACTATCAGGGCAAGCCGCATATCTTCTACGACGATCACCTGCAACTCTTGCGGCGGTCGGATTGTTTCGTGGCGCGCAAGATATGGCCCTTTGCCGATCGCCTCTACAAGGCGTTCCTGACCGATCAGGCCAGCGCCATGAAGCGCACAGAGCCGAACCCCGGCAAGATCGACCGCATTTTCGCCAAGGCGGTGGAACGGCGCACACGCGGGCGCCCTGGCCTCTATATGCAGAGCCGCTTTCCGGTGGAGGGGCGCGAGAACGGGTTGACCTGTGCGCCCTATTCCGTGTTCGAGGGCTTTAGCGATCTCTTCGAGAATTTCGAGCCGTGGTTGGCGCGGATGACGGGCATGCGGGTGCATGGCCATCTCTTTGCCCCCGAACGGGCCGAATTTTCAGATGGTCAAACGGTGATGAACGGGGCGCTGTCGGACAGTGCGGCGTTGCGCGATTACAACCCGCGCGCCTTTCTCGCCAATCTGATCTGGAACACGCGCGGCGAGCGGCAATGTTTCCAGATGGGGCCGCGCGATGTGCTGACGGATATCGAATGGGACATCGTCCGCGACCCGAATGCGCAGGTTTCGGTGATTTCGGGGGCTTGGGCGGTGCCGCTCTTCAAATCCAATGCCAATTTCTCCGACATCCGGCGCGAGGCGGCGCTGTTGCAGCGGATCGAGAGCAAGCATCTGGAGGTGCTGCGCTCGCAATGGATCAAGGCGCGGGTGCGCATCTGGACCATGGCCGAATTCATCGAGGCCCCGATGGAGCCGTTGCAGACCATCATCGACGAGATTGGCCAGCAAAACCTGCGCGGCTTGGCCGAGGTGCCGCGCATGGCGGATCTCACCGGCTTTGGCCAATTCCTGCAAAACCTCAAGAATCAGGGTATGCACCCCTATCTGATGGGGGACTTCCCGGTCGAACAGGGGATCAACGAGCCGCAGGGCAATCCCCGCAAACCCTATCTTGTGCGATAAGGCCGAATGACAGGCAATTTTGATTATTTCGTGGTGTTCGCAGAGATGCGCACCGGGTCCAATTTTCTGGAAACCAACCTCAATGCCTTTGACGGGATCGAATGCCATGGCGAGGCGTTCAATCCACATTTCATCGGCTATCCCAACAAGACCGAGCTCTTGGGGCTGACGCAGGCCGAGCGCGACGCGGTGCCGGAGCGGTTGATCGGGGCGATCAAGGGACAGTCGCAGGGGATCGGTGGGTTTCGCTATTTCCACGATCACGACCCGCGCATTCTCGATCTGATGCTGGACGATCCACGCTGCGCCAAGATCATCCTGACCCGCAACCCAGTCGAAAGCTATGTGTCATGGAAAATCGCGCAGGCAACGGGCCAATGGAAGCTGACCAACGTCAAGCGTCGTCGCGACAGCAAGATCACCTTTGATCCGGCGGAATTCGAGCTGCATGTGGGCCGGTTGCAAGCGTTTCAGGTGTTCTTGCTCAACCGGCTGCAAGCGGCGGGGCAGACGGGATTTTACCTTGCCTATGAGGATTTGCAGAGCATTGAGGTGATGAACGGTCTGGCGCGCTATTTGGGCTGCGCGGCACGGCTGGAGGCGCTGGATGTCTCGCTCAAGAAGCAGAACCCCGAGCCGTTGGAAAGCAAGGTCGAGAATTTCGGGGAAATGGAACGGGCACTTGCGGGGCTTGATCCGTTCAACCTGACACGCACGCCCAATTTTGAGCCACGGCGCGGGGCGGCGGTGCCCGGTTTCGTGAGCGGCGCGCGCGCACCCCTGCTCTATATGCCGGTGCGCTCTGGCCCCGAGGCCGAGGTTTGTGCCTGGCTGGCCGCACTCGACACTGTGCCGCTGGAAACATTGCCCACCAAGCTCAATCAAAAGGCGCTTCGGCAATGGATGCGGCGCAAGCCGGGGCATCGGCGCTTTACCGTGCTGCGGCATCCGGTGGCGCGGGCGCATGCCGCATTCTGTGACAAGATCCTGATCAAGGGACCGGGGTGCTATCGCGACATCCGCCGCACCCTGCGCAATTTCCACAAGCTGCCGATTCCCCAAGCGGATCTGGACGCGAGCTATGATCGCGCGGCGCACCGTCTGGCCTTTGCTGCGTTTCTGCGGTTTCTCAAGGCCAATCTGGCGGGGCAAACCGGCATAAGGGTGGATGCCCATTGGGCGACGCAGGCCGCCGTGCTGGAGGGATTGGCGGAATTTGCGCCGCCCGACATGGTGGTGCGCGAGGGGGAAATGGCGGGGTATCTGGCCGCTCTGGCACGGCAGGTGGGGTATTCCAAGCCCCCCGCACCGCTGGCGGTGCAGGAAACCGGGCCCTTTCCGCTGGCCGAGATTTACGACGCCGAGATCGAGGCGCTGACGCGCGAAGCCTATTTGCGCGACTATGTGACCTTTGGTTTTGACGATTGGGGGTAGGGCCGCTCACGCAAGGGTGACGCAGGCGCCCTGTGCAGGGGCCGCTGAATATGGGAGGGTTGGGGGAGCCATCCCCTGACCGGAGCGTCCGATGCGCCTTGTGCCCTTTCTTGCCCTCTGTCTGGGCCTCGCCGCACCGCTCACCGCTGCGCCGCTCTGTGGCGGTCCTCACACGCCCTGCGAGACGCCCAGTGGCAGCTATCACATCGCCCTGCCCGAGGGGCCGGGGCCGCATCCGGTGGTGGTTTTTCTGCACGGGCATGGCGGGCGCGGCGGGCCGATGGTCGAGGGTGCGACGGCACGCGATGCTACCGCGCGCGGCTATGCCTATATCGCGCCTAACGGCCTGATCCGTCCGGGGCGAGACCGGCCAAGCTGGAATTTCCACCCGGATTTTCCGGGGCCGCGGAATGAGGCGGCATTTCTGCAAGAGGTGATGCAGGATGCCGCCGCGCAGTTCGACATTGACCCCAAGCGCAGCCTCTTGGCGGGATTCTCGATCGGCGGATCGCTGGCCAGCTATATCGCCTGCGTCACGCCCGAGGCGTTCAGCGCCTATGCCCCGGTATCGGGCAGTTTCTGGCGGCCGCATCCGACGGGCTGCGCCGGGCCTGTGCGGCTCTTGCATACGCATGGATGGCGCGATGCGGTGGTGCCGCTCGAAGGGCGGGTGATCCGACAGGTCGCGGGGCGCGATTTCGCGCAAGGCGACGTCTTTTACGCCATGGGCCTGTGGCGCGCCGCCAATGGTTGTGAAAATCATCGCGCGGATCGGTTCGAGACAACAGACGATGTCCTGCGCCGAAGTTGGACCCGCTGCACTCCCGGCACGGCGCTGGAATTCGCCCTGTTCGACGGTGGCCATGGCGTGCCCAAAGGCTGGAGCGCGCTGGCGCTCGACTGGTTCGAGGCGCTGGAGGGGCCGGGCCAGTAGAGCGCGGTTATTCGGCAGCGATAGGCGGGTTTTCGGGCAGTCGGAACATCATCCGGTGATGGCGCGCGAGTTGCAGGATAGGCGGTGTCTCGATCATCTCGGGCGTGGCCATGAGCGCCGAAAGACCGCGCCGCCGGTCCAGCCTCTGGCCTGACATCATCGACAGCGGCACCGCCGCAATCAGGCTGACCGCGATCGGCAACAGCCAGAGCGAGACCACCCCCGCCATCATACCCAGCGCCAGAAGCGCGCCGCTGACGGTTTCCAATACATGAAACTTGAGCACAGTCCGGGCGCTGTAATCTCCGCCCTTGCGCGCCTGAGGCGACCAGATCGGGCGGATGCCGATTACGGTGCGCAGCACGGCGACCACCTGTTGCACCATCATGATCGGGGAAAAGAGGATCGACAACAGCACCTCAACCAAGAGCGAGAGGCCAAAGCGCGCACCGCCGCCATAGAGCCGCATCCGCGGTTCCGTCAGGCCAAGCGCCAGCGCACCCAGCAATTTGGGCGCAAGCAACATGCCATACATGAAGAACAGGATCAGCACGGAACTGACCCGGCTCATTTCCGGCCAGACCGGATAGAGCGGGTTTTCCATCGAGAAATAGGTGATGACGCTATCCTGCCCATTTCCCAAGATTGCCCAGATCACCAAAAGGCCGAACCATGCAGGCGACAGAAGATAGCTCATCGCGCCGTGAAACAGGTGGAACCGCGACACCGGATGCAGGCCGCGCGTCGCCAGGAGGCTGAGGTGTTGCAGATTGCCATGGCACCAGCGCCGGTCGCGCAGCGCATAGTCAATGAGGGTGGCGGGCGGCTCTTCAAAACTGCCGGGGATGGTGGGGATAAAGCGCACCGCCCAACCTGCGCGGCGCAAGAGACCGGCCTCGACGAAATCATGGCTGAGGATCAGCCCGCCCTTGCCGCGCAGCGATGGCATGCGCGGCAGGCCCGCGCAATCGGCAAAGGCGCGGGTGCGCAGGATCGCGTTATGGCCCCAGTAATTGGCCTCGGACCCGGTCCAGCCCGCCAGACCCTGAGACAGCAGCGTGCCATAGACCGAGGCCGAGAATTGCTGCATCCGGCCAAAGAGCGTGTCCGAGCCCACCACCAGCGGCGCCGATTGAATGAGGCCCGCCGTCGGATCAAGCGACATCTCGTCCGAGAGGGCAATCACCGCCTCCGGGCTCATCAGGCTGTCCGCGTCGAGCACGAGCATCGCCTCATAGGCGCCGCCCCAGTTCTCCAGCCATTGCGCGATATTGCCTACCTTGCGTTCGGTGTTCTGCACCCGCCTGCGATACCAGACGGGGGCATCGGGCGGCATGCTGGCGCGCAGCGTCGCATAGGCGCGCTGTTCGGCTATGGCAATGCCATTGTCTTGTGTGTCGGATAGGATGAACAATTCGAACCGATGCGCGCTTCGTGCGACGCGCAGCGCGCTCATCATGGCGCTTACATTGCCGAAAACCTCGGCGGTATCCTCGTTATAGATCGGCACAAGCAGCGCCACGCGCAGCGGCGCTGGCGTGGCCCTTGCGCGGGTGCGGTTTTGTTGGAGATGGCAGACAAGCCCAAGCGTTGCCGTCCCCATGGAGAGGGCGATCCAGAAAAAGGTGGCGACCACAAAGGCCAGCAGCACCCATTCCAGCCACCAGATTCCATTCGTGGACAACCAGTCACCAAAGGCCCAGGCCAGCGCGCCGGTGGTCAGCAGGGTTGGCAAAAACACCGCCAAGCGCCGCCATTGGTAAACACCGGACACCCGCCAATCGGGCGCGTTGGGATCGCGTTCGGCGCGGCGCAGGCTCTGGACCGGATGGGCCAAGGGCGCGGGCGCGGGCATCAGCCCGGTGCCGGGAAAGGGCGTCAGACGGTCCATCGGTAGAGCCAGACTTCGGACACGGCCTGTCCTTTATGATACAGCTGCGCGCGCATTTCGGCTGCCTTGACCTCACCGGGATCAAAGGAGAACACGAGCCGGGGACCGCCGGTTTCGGGATTGCGCTGGATCTGGGGCACAGAGGTTTCGAAATTGTTGGCCTTCACATAGATGACCAGTTCCTTGTAATCCTCTGGCAGGGCGGGATGCGGGGCAAAGTCGATGGCCACGACCTTGTGGTCATTCTGGGCAAAGCCCTTGCCCAGCCGGGTGTTGAGCACCTGCGTCACTGGCTTGGTTGCCTCGATCTGGTCGGTCCAGGTCATACGATAGGAAAACGCATGTTCTGAACCTTTGGCCAGCGGCGTGCGGGGCTTCCAATAGGCGACGATATTGTCGTAGATTTCCTTGTCAGTGGGGATTTCCACCAGCGTCACCGCCCCTTGGCCCCAGTCTTCGCCGGGCGTGATCCACAGGCTCGGGCGTTTGTGATAATGCGCCTCGAGATCGTGGAAATCGGAAAACTTACGCTCTCGCTGTGCCAGTCCGAAACCTTTGGGATTTTCATCCACAAAGCTCGAGATCTGGATATAGGTCGGGTTGGCCAAAGGCCGCCAGATCAACTCGCCCTTGCCATTGTGGATGCTCAGCCCGTCGCTGTCATGCACGGCGGGGCGGAAATCGTCAAAGCGGCCCCGGTTGGTTTCGTCAAAGTAGAACATCGAGGTAAGCGGCGCGATACCGACATTGGCCAGATCCCTGCGCGGCCAGAGGGTGCAGCGCACATCGACCTCTGTCTTGGTGCCGCTTGGCCGCAGGGTAAAGTGATAGATGCCGGTGACAGAGGGGCTCTCCATCAGGGCATGGACCTTGTGCTCGGTGACGCCGGCCGCCGGTTTCTCGATCCAGAAGCGGGTGAAATCCGGAAACTCCTCGCCATCCGGCGCGGCGGTGTTGAGCGCCAGACCGCGCGCCGATAGGCCATAAACCAGATCGCGCGCGATCACGCGGAAATAGCTGGCCCCCTGAAAGACGGCGTATTCCTGAAAGAACCCCGGCTTTTCGATTTCTGCCCGCAGGCGAATGCCGGAATAGCCCAAACCGTCGTCCACCGGCAGATCCGGCACGATTTCATGCAGGTCATAGAGCGCGAAATCGAACGGCAGTTTGCGGGCCATGCCATTCTCGACCATGTTGACCTCGACCGCGTGCGGGAAATAGAGGCCCGGCGGGAACATGTCGAATTCAAGCGTCGTGTCGGTCCCCGACCAGATCGCCTTGTCGGTGTCATACCGAATGCCGCGATACTGGTCATAGGTCAGTCCGCGCCAGGCGTCGGGCACAAGCGGACGTTTGCGATAGGGTTTGGCCGCGATCCCGCGGGCCAGCGCATCCAGGGACGCCTCGGAAAAGGGCGGGCCTGCCTCGGCTCGGGCCATACCGGGCCAAAGCGCGAGCGCCGCGAGGGATTTGAGAACGTCGCGACGGATCATTTCGCCCCCCGCCATGGGTGGGATTTGAACCAGGCAGCGATATAGGCCACCACGATCAACGCCCCGAAGCCGATGAAATTGGCAAGCGTCATGTTCCAGGTGGTGCGCCCGATCTGATCCATGACAAAGCCAGAGAAACGGGCAAACACCATGGAAAAGACAAAGACCGCCAGCGACTGCTGCCCAACCTTCAAAATCATTTTGAGCAGAACGCCCCACACATATGAGATGATGCCATTGCCTGCGGCCCGAAGTCGCGCGCCGCCCTCGCCCGCCGCCGCCCAGCACAGATAGGCAAGGCTCAGGAAATGCACATAGCGCAGGATGCCGAAATCGGACTTGTTGAACAGGCCGCGATTCGCGATGCGCCAGTCGCGCGCCCAGTCAAAGCCGAATTCGCGCACCCCGATGTTGGAGAGCGGAATATTCGCGATCACAAGCACCGCCGCGATGCCGATCAACACGCGGTTCACCGGCGGCTTGGGCAACCAGCCCCGCATAAAGGCAAAGCCCGTGAAGAAGATCAACTGCCAGCCGAACGGGTTGAAGAACCAGTTCCGGCTTGACCACGGCTCTGCCGGAAAGGCCAGATGCCACTGGCCGAGGCCGAGGGATTCCAGGATGAATTCCTGCGCCATCAGCCAGGTAAGCCCCATCGCCGCCGCCACCGCCCAGAGGCTGATGCGGCTGAGCGCCATGATGACGGGCATCATCACGAGGATAACCATATACATCGGCAGGATGTCGAAATAATTGGGCACATAGGTCAGCGTGAACAGCCCCAGGAGTTGTGGGCCGGGATCGGCAAAGAACCTCTGGAGGTTCAGCCCGTTGATGTAGCTCTTGTCGACACCGCCCAAGATGTCGAAGGCCGCCAGCATCGTGGCGATGACAAAGAACATGCCGATATGCGCCCAATAGACCTGCCAGACGCGATAGCCCACGCGCCCGGTGCCCAGCGTCCAGCCCGCCCGGTCAAAGGTGCGGCCAAAGGCGATGGCCGAGGCCATGCCGGAACAGAACACAAAGATTTCGGTGGCATCCGAAAAGCCCCAGCGCGCTGGAATCCAGCTTGTGAAGAAATTGCGCGGCGTGTGCGCGGCCAAGATGATGAACATCGCAAGACCGCGAAAGAAATCCAACCGGATGTCGCGTGTGCTGGCGACCGGCTTGGCGACCGCCTGTGTGACTTGGCCATGCGTCATGGACGGATCTGCAACACTCGTCATAACGGTGCCGACTCCCTTTTGTGGTTTGGGCCGGGCCTATTCGGCTGGCAAACGGTCCGCGCCATCCCAATCGGCACGCGAGGCCAAGATCAGGTCAAACCGGGTGCTGGCATAGGAATCAATACGGCCTGCGCGCTGCGTTGTGCGCTCTTGCAGGATATTCTCCGCCTCGTCGAGGAAACCGCTGCGAATGGCGGCATCAACGGTCAGGCGCTCGAACACATCGCGTTGGGCATGGCTGCCGCCGGCCAATTGCATCGAGCGGCGCGCGCGGCCAAGGTTGAGAAAGGCGGTCTTGTAATCGCCCGCGCCAAAGGCCTCAAGCCCGGTGGCAGCCGAAAGGCCCGGATTGGCCATCCGCGCCAGAAGTTCTCCCGCGTTGGTCTGTTTGGCGTCGCGGTGCATCCGCGCCAGCATCCGTTTCACGGCCACGTCGCGATTGCCTCCGATCAGCGCCAGAAGGTAATGCAGATCGGCAAAGAGCAGACAGGCATCCTCGGTGCGCCGCTCCGAAATATCGGCCAGTTCCTCCCAACGGTCGCCGACGTTATGCCCCTCAAGCTCCAGCCGCATCAAGAGCGAGGTGCCATTGGAGATGTCGCGGAAATCATCGGTCTTGTCGCGGCGAATCTCTGTGTCATAGAGGTCGAAAACCGCGTCAATCTCACCCTGATCAAGGTGCATCAGCGCCTTGTGCCACCAGACGTGATAGCGGAAATTGTTGCAATGCGCCCAAGCGTGCTCGCGCCCCTCCAGCCAATTCAGCCCGGCGCGCGCATTGGCGGTCATGTCGAACACATGCGCCACCGCATGCAGCCCCCAGGCATCATCGGGCGAGAGGCTCAGGCCCAGACGACCGGCGGTCTCGGCGCGGGCGTAATCACCGGTTTCCTCAAGAGAAAAGGCGTGGCAGCCAAAGAGATAGCCGCGCGCCGGGTTCTTGGCGTCATAGGCGGGCAAGAGCGCCTCGATGGACGCACGCATGCCCTTGCCATCGCCAAGGATAAAACGGGTGGCATGGCCGATCTTCATTGCCAGCGCATCTTCGGGCCAGCGGGTGAGAATCGCCTCCATCTCGCGCACGGTCTCGGACGGGTGCCCGTCAAGCCATGCACCCAGCGCCCGCACATAGCCCGCCTCACGCGCCGTGGGGGCGCTGCGGAGGGCGGCATCGGTTGCGGTGCGGTGCGCCTCTTGTGCGACCGTGTCCATTTCACGCCGCCCCAGCATGAGAAAGAAAAGCCCCTTGGTCGCGTGGGCCATGGCGAAATCGGGTTCGTCACTCAGGACGCGACCCAGATATTCCGGGGTCTTTGCGGCATGGGCGAGAAAAGCCAATACCATCTTGTCCCACGCCTCGGCGGCGGTGGAGGACGATATGGTCACCTCATACCCGAACTGATCTGAACGCATGACCCGAAATCCTTTTTGCAGCATTAAACCACAGCTATCCCAGCAAATATGACAGCGGCAACACATCCACCGCCCAATTCACCAAGTCGTTATCTCAACAATAACAATTGTGACAGCCATGTAGCAGGGGACTCCATGTTATATACTGGAAAACAGGCGCAATTTCGCTCAGACAGTGGGCGGGTGCGATCACGCCGCCCGAGTATCATTCGGTGATGGCGGTTTCAGCGACGATTTTGAAAATCCCGTCCAGTTCGCGGGCAAGCGCGCGCAGATCCTCACCGCCTTCGTCGAAATAGGGGGCAAAGACCGCCGTCGGCGTTTTATAGCTGAGCGTGGTGGTGCCATCGGCCTCCTCCGTCATATAGAGTCGGATCGGCGCCTCGATCCCTGCGGCCACACTGGCGGCCAGCATGCGGCGGGCATAGTCGTTGCGGTAGAGACCAAAGATGCGATTGCCGGGAATGGTGATCCCTTGCCCGCGCGCGCCGTCCGAGGCGCTGGCCTGTGTGACAATGGCGATAGGGGCTGTTTCGACCGCCGCGCGCACCGCCTCGACCAACGCATCAAATCCTTTGGTCGTGCCATGCATCACCCAGCCTTCGCGCGGCTCAAGCGCTTGTGCCGCGCCAGAGATAAACAGGAAAAAGCTCAGAATTGTCAGTGATCTTTGCATGAAATGGCCCTCCGGCTGCTGGTGCAGAGAGGTAGGGCATCGCCCTTGTCGCGGCAAATCACTTGGCCGCGAGGCAAGGTTACAGGTCGCGCTTCAACGGTCCCAGAACCGCCTCGGTATCCGCCCCGGTGCTGGGTGGCGCGCTGCGATAGCTGACCGGCGTGCGCGAGAACTTGAGCGGATTGCCGATGAGGCGCATCGCGCCTGTGGCCGTCTGCGGCGTGGTCATGGTGATCGTCATGCCGCGCGCCTGCGCCTGATTGGTTTCCAGCGCCTGACCGATGGTGTTGACCGGCCCGACCGGCACCTTGCGTGATTCCAACCCGTCAATCACATGCGCGGTGGTGCGCTGTGCCAGCACCCGGGCAATCATCGGCACGAGCGTGTCGCGATGCGCAAGCCGCGCGGTGTTGGTGGCATAGCGCGGGTCAGTGGCCCAATCGGGCTGGCCCAGATAGTCACAAAACCGGGCATATTGGCCGTCATTGCCCACGGCAACGATCACATGGCCGTCACAAGTGGCAAACACCTGATAGGGCACGATATTGGGATGGGCATTGCCCGCGCGGGTGGGCGAAATGCCGGTCGTCAGGTAATT
>JBLRXE010000012.1:0-18616 GCA_047920895.1 Roseovarius sp. | reverse complement strand
ACGCGACCTCCCCCCTCTGACCGCATCGCGCCCGGATTGTGACGCAGAAACCACACTCCATTTTCCCGGCCCTTTGAAACAAGGCGCTCCGCTCAACCCTCATCCTCGCCCAGCACTTTTCTTGCCGCGCGAAAACATTCAAGGGCTTGCGGCACCCCGCAATAGATTCCCACCACATGGATGATGGCGCGGATTTCCTCGGGCGTGACCCCGTTGTTGATTGCCCCCCGGCAATGCAATTCCCATTCATGCATCTTGCCCAGCGCCCCCAGCATGGCCAGATTCATCATGCTGCGGGTCTTGGGGGGAATCACCTCATCGCCCCAGCCAAAGCCCCAGCACCACGCCGTCATCGCCTCCTGAAAGGGGCGGGTAAACTCATCGGCGGCCTCAAGACTGCGCTCCACATATTCCGCGCCCAGCGTTGCCTTGCGCTGCTCCAACCCCTTGAGAAAGAGATCCTCGTCGAATGTGCTCATGTCACGCTCCTTTCGATGCTTGCGGTGCCGCATCATGGCACGGCTGCGCGCGGGGACAAGCGCCAGACATGCGAAACGCGCGGGGTTTGATCCCCGCGCGTCCCGGCAGTTCTCGACCGATGGATCAGAACGTCAGGCTGATAGAGGTGCCGATCAACGTGCCTTCGACCTTGGTGCCCGCCGTCCCCGCGGCAAAGGTGCCCCCGAGGTTGGCGTTGACGGTGCCTTCCGCATAGACGGCATAGATCGCCCAGCTCACGCCTTCGCCCAGTTCACGGCTGCCGATGATCTGATAGGCTTCGAATTCGGCCTTGTCGCCAGAGGCCGCGCCAGTGCCACGGTATTCGCCCTGATAGGTGTCGATCCCGAATGTCCACGGACCGTCCAGATCGTAGGTCACGCCCAGCGCCCAACCCTCCTCATCCGGCAAAAGCCCGCCGTTGTCATTCTCCGAATACGAACCACCAAAGGCAAAGCCGTTGAAGCCGATCGTCGCGCCGACACCCCAGACCTCGGGATCATCGGTGCCCGCAAGGCCCGTGTTGTTCTCTGCGGTGCCCCAATGGGCAGCAGCATCAAGATCAACTCCACCGAACGACCCGCTATAGGCGATGGCGATGTCGAAGATGTCCGTCACGCCCGCGTTCCGGTCCACACCAAGATTGTTGCCCGCGTTTGCACCGTTGCCGATGATGTCATCCGCCGCCGCATAGGAAATACCCAGCGTCAGGCCGTTGAACGACGGCGTGTAATAGCTGATCCGCGCCACGTCGTCATTGCCCAGAACCTCGGTGTAGGCCGAGATGGCCGACTGACGGAAACTCCACGGAAGGTTGCCGCCCAGGCTGGCGGAAATCGGAATGAACGCCGAAATCGAGGGCGAGTTGATCCAGATGCTGCCGTCAACCTGCGGTGCCGTGACCATCATCTTGTAGCCGACAGAGTCCGTGTTGCCGAGTTCGATCTTGCCGAACGTGTCGCCCGAAATCGTCATGAAGCTTTCATCAATGCCGTTCGCGCCGCCACCTGTGTTGCTGCTTTCGAACTGCACGTCGATGCCAAAGGTCATGCCGTTGTCGAGCGTCACCGAAGGGATAAAGTTGATTTCGGCCTCGGTGTAGACATCGACGCCGTCGAAATCAGCACCGGCATGCGCCGCCGTGTTCGAATCCACCGAGACATGGGCAACGTGGGTCGTGTGATACCCGCCCCATTTCATGTCCCATTCCTGGGCCGATGCCGGGGTGACCATGATGACGCCAAGGGCGGCCGCGCTGGTGCTGGTGAGTAGATGTTTCAAGGAAGTCCCTCCAGAAATATTCCGAAATCCGCCACGAGGATATCTCCGAGGAGGCGTCACGCACACTGAATCGCACGAACAGAGCTTAGTCAAAGCACCGTCATTGAACCGTTACGAATCCGAATGACTTGATGCAAGACCGACACATCCGGGCGGCCCACCCCCCCTGAACTACCATAAAACGATGCAAATGGGTCTGCACCGCCTCTAGCGACCGGCCCGCGCCTGCCAATCCTCGATGCGGTCCACCACCTGCCGATACCACAGATTCGCGGCCCGCAGGAAATGCGGCCGCTCGCCCGGATGCAGCCAGCTTCGGCTGAGCGGCGTGGCATCATAGGCCGTAGCCCCGCGCGCATCGCCAATCGCCTGATAGGCGGCCTTCGATCCCAGCCAGGGCGCCATCACCGTGCCAGAGCCAGAGAACCCCATCGCGTAATGCACGCCCTCGTCATGGCCCACATGCGGCATGTGCGAGAAACTATAGCCGGTAAACCCCCGCCACGAATGGCTGAGCCGGACCCCCGCCAGATCGGGCCAGATCCCCACCATGGTGCGATACAGCTGCGCCGCCGCAGCCTCTGGCCCCATTTCCGCCATCGACGCGCGCCCCCCGAACAGAACCCGGCGACCATCCGGCGAAATCCGGAAATAACTGTGCCGCGCCCGCGTCTCGACCATCATCCGCCGCCCCGGCGCAATATGACCGATCAGGTTCGACGGCAATTCCTCGGTCGCGATGATATAGGACGGCAGCGGAAACACCCGCGCCATATGCCAGCGAAACGGGCGGCTGGTATAACCGTTCGTGGTCAGCACCAGTTTTTCCGCGCGGATCACCCCCTTGGCGGTCTGCACCCGGTATCCCGCGCCCTCCGCCTCGCGCGCCGTCACCGCCCCGTGTGGCACCACCGGCACACCGCGCGCCCGCACCGCCCGCAACAGGCCCTGATGGAACTTGGCCGGGTGAATCGCGCAATGTTCAGGAAACAACAACCCGCCGTGATATTTCCCGGTCGTGATCTCCTGTCCCAGATCAGCCCGCTCTATTAGGCGCACCTTCACATCTGATTTCGCGGTCACGACCTCTGCCATCCGGCGCTGACTGGCAAAATGCGCGGGCGTATAGGCCAGTTGCACCCGCCCCGTCTGTTGCAGGTCGCAATCAATCGCTTCGCGCGCGATCAGATCCTTGGCCCAATCCAGCGCCGGCTTGGCCTCGGCAAAGAGCGCATCCGCCGCCCCGGCCCCGAACTTCGCCTCCAACTCGGCCCAGCCCAGACGCGGGTGCGCCCCGAACATCCCGCCATTGCGGGTCGAGGCCCCATGCCCCGGCTCTGCCGCATCGACCACGACCACCCGCGCGCCGCCCTCATGCGCCGCGAGCGCCGCCGACAACCCGGCATACCCCGCCCCGATCACCAGCACGTCACAGGTGTCGGGCAGGTCCTCGCCCGCCTCGGGCGCGCTCAGCGCCGACCACCAGTAAGGGGTGCCAGGATCGGCCTCCCGTGCCCATTCGATCCGCATGACACTCTCCCGATCTCGCACCGTCATGGCGCGGCTGTAGACCTTACAAAACCCGGTTCATTTTGTAAGGAATGTAAGGTCAGAATCGCAGCGAAAGACAAGACATCCCGCCATCAAGCTTGGCACATTCGCTATTGTCGATCTGGACAACCTCATATCCATGCGCGCTCAGCATCTCGGCCGTGCGCGGGAACCCGGCGGCCATGACCACCAGATTGTTGAAGCGAATACAATTACTTGCGGCTTCCTCGCCGTCGGGCACCAACAGCACCTCATAGCCCTCAAAGCAGCCCGACACCGCCAGCCTGCGTGTGCTCAGGATGGTTTCAGGTGCCAAGAGACCGCAATCGGTCTTGAAATGCAAAACCCCCGCCGGGGTCTCAACCAACCTCAGAGTATATCCAAATTCACTAACAATATCAAAGAGTTGCGCCACCCCCGCGCGATTGGTCCGCGCCGACAACCCCACCAGAATCTCGCGCCCCGTCACCAGAATGTCGCCCCCCTCGATGGTCCCCGGCGCGGTAATCTCGGCGATCCTGTCGCCATAAAACCCCGCAATCGCCGGGCGCATTTCGGCCACTTCGCCCATCCGCGAAGGCGCGCCGGGGCGCATGGCAATGGCCAGTTCTGGCAGGCAAAGCATTGTATCTTCTACAAAAACTGCATCGGGATAGGCCTCGAGCGGGGGCAGTTCCACCACCTCGGCCCCAGTGCTGCGCAGCGTCGCCACATAGGCGGCATGCGCCTCCAGCATCCGCGCCAGATCCGGCGTGCCTATATCCTCGGCCCGCAACCCGCCCACAATGCTCTTGCCCGGTTTGCGGGTGATCGCCCGGCGGAATTCATAACTGGAAATCATTGTGTAAACCTCTGATTATATTAGATTTCAGGCGATCTTGACGCGCCGCGCATTGGCATGGGCCACGATCCGGTCAATCGCTTCGGCAAAGGGCGCATCCTCGACCGTCAACGCCAACCGCACCCAGGTGTCCAGCGTCTTGCCAAAGGACGCCCCCGGCATCACCGCCACCCCGGTTTTTTCCAATAGATCAAAGGCATAGCTTTCACCATCCAGTCCTGTCGCGGCGATGTCCACCATGGCAAACATCCCCGCCTCGGGGCGATGCACGCGCAACGCCGTTTCCCGCTCCAACCGCTCTGCCAAAAGATTTGCACGCGCGGCAAACCTCTGCCGCATGCCCGCCGCCACGCCCGATCCCTCCCGCACCGCCTGTTCCGTCATATCCGCGATAAACGGTTGATTTCCAAAGAGCATTGTCTCGGACAGCGCCAACAGATTGGCGGTAAATTCCAGCGAGCCAACACACCAGCCGCTGCGAAATCCCGGCGCGGCATGGCTTTTGGAAATCGACGCCACCGCCACAACCCGCTCCGCCAAAGCCGGATCAGACAGCGGCGAGACAAACTCGGACCCGTCGAACACCAGATCCTCATAAACCTCGTCCGAAATGATCCACAGATCATGCTTAGCCGCCAACCGCCCGAGTGCTGCAATATCCGCGCGGGTCAGGATCGCGCCCGTGGGATTATGCGGCGTGGTTAATAAAATCGCGCGTGTTCTAGGGGTTATGAGGGGTGCTGCATCCGCCGCCGCCATGCGGAAACCATTCTCGGGCCGCAGCGGCACCGGCACCATCGCGGCCCCCGTGGCACGGATCACCCCCTCATAGGTGGCATACATCGGATCGCCCACCAGCACCTCACAGCCCGCCTCGGCAATCGCCATCATCACCGCATAGAGCGCAGTTTGCGTGCCCGGAAAGCACATCACCTGATCGGGATGAAACGTGCGGCCCCTGTTTTTGCTGTATTTTTCCGCCAAGGCCGCCCGCAACCCCGGCTCGCCGCGCCCGTCCGAATAGCCCGTGCGCCCCGCCTTCATCGCGGCATAGGCGGCATCCTTGAGGTGTTCGGGCGTCGGCACATCCGGCTCGCCAATCGTGAGGCGGATCACGTCGCGCCCCGCACGCACCATCTCTTTGGCCCGCGCATGCACCGCCCACTTGGCCCCGCCAAGCCCGGTAAGCCGTTCGTTTATCGAGGAAAATATCATATTGTCGCCGCCTCTTCCAAATCCAGTTGCAAAATCGCCCCCACCGCCGTGAGGGCAATTCCGATCAGTTCATCCGGCTCAAACGCCTCGGGCAGCGCGCCCCCCTCAAGCCAAAGCCCGTCAATCACCGCGTTGCAGGCAATTGCCAAGCGCCGCGCCTGCCCCGCATCCGGCGCACGCCCCGCCTCCTCCAATGCCGCCACGATCAACCGCTCCAGCCGGTCGCGGAAATCGTGATAGGTCTGCGCATGCACCGCGCGCATCCGCGCGTCCTGCCGCACATGGTTGAGAAACCCGGCCCAGAGCCCGACCGAGGCCGAATCCACCACCGGCGGCGTGACCGAGGCCACCACCAGCGCCGCCAGCCGCCCGCACGCCGTCTCCCGCTCTGCGACCCCGGCAAAGGTCTGCTCTGTCAGCCCCGCCATATGCGCGAGATAGGCCTCCTGCACCAGCTCATCCTTGGTGGAAAAGTAATGCCGTATAAGGCCTTGGGTGACATCCGCCCGCTCTGCGATGGCGCGCACCGTGGCCCCGCGGACGCCCTGTTCCGCGATCAGATCAAGCGTCGCATGGACCAGCGCCTGACGACGGCTGTCCGCCCCTTCGCGCCTGAATTTGCGGCGTTCTCCGGTCATGGGCGCCTCCTTCTCCTGCGCGATCAATTATACGCTTGCATAATTACGACTCTTCCGCCTTACTACAAGCTGAAAGTGACCCTGCCGGAGACATGCCCTTGACCGCAGCGCCCCGACACTCCGACGCGCCCGACCCGGTGCCGCCCGCGATCCTTGTCGAAGACCTGCACAAGTCATTCGGGCCGCTCGAAGTGCTCAAGGGCGTGTCACTCACCGCGCAAAAGGGCGATGTGGTGGCCATCATCGGCGGGTCCGGTTCGGGCAAATCGACCATGCTGCGCTGTATCAATTTTCTGGAAACGCCCACTTCGGGCCGGATTGTGGTCAATGGCGAGGCGATTGCCATGCGCGCTGATGGAAGCCCCGCCGACCGCCGCCAGATCGAGCGTATCCGCACCCGGCTTGGCATGGTGTTTCAGGCCTTCAACCTCTGGACCCATCGCACCCTTCTTGAAAACGTGATCGAGGTGCCGGTGCATGTTCTGAAAACCCCGAAAAATCAGGCTATTGAGCGGGCGCGCGCGCTGCTTGACCGCGTCGGCCTTGGCGACAAGGCCGATACCTTTCCCGCCTTTCTGTCCGGTGGTCAGCAGCAGCGCGCCGCCATTGCGCGGGCCCTCGCGGTTGATCCCGCCGTGATGCTGTTCGATGAACCCACCAGCGCGCTCGACCCCGAACTTGTGGGCGAGGTGCTGAGCGTGATCCGCGACCTGGCCGCCGAAGGGCGCACCATGCTGATCGTCACGCATGAAATGAAATTCGCCCGCGAGGTGGCCAGCCATGTGGTCTATCTCTACCAGGGCCGGATCGAGGAAGAAGGCCCCCCCGAGCGCGTCTTTGGCGCGCCGCAATCGGCCCGCCTCAAGCAATTTCTGCACACCGTCGGATAAGGCGGGGCAGATCACCCCAAATCAACAAGGGAGACCGACATGACACTGAAAACCATCCTCGCCGCCGCCACATTGGCGGCCCTGGGCACCGGGCTTGCCGCGCAAGAGGTCAAGATCGGCATCGCAGCCGAACCCTATCCGCCCTTCGCCTCGCTCGAGTCCTCGGGCACCTGGGTCGGCTGGGAGGTCGAGGTGATCGAGGCCGTATGCCAGGCCGCCGACCTCAATTGCGTGATCAGCCCTGTAGCCTGGGACGGGATCATCCCCTCGCTGACCGGCGGCCAGATCGACGCCATCATGGCCTCGATGTCGATCACCGAAGAGCGGCTGAAAACCATCGACTTTTCAGACCCTTATTACAACACGCCGACCGTGGTCGTGGCCGACAAGGCGCTCGCGATGGACGCCAGCCCCGAGAGCCTGAAGGGCAAGATCCTGGGCGTGCAGGCCTCGACCATCCATCAGGCCTATGCGCAGGCATATTTCAAGGACGCCGCTGAAATCCGTATCTACCAGACGCAGGACGAGGCCAATCAGGATCTGGTCGCAGGCCGGATCGACGCCACGCAGGCCGACAGCATCGCCATGGCGGATTTCGTGTCCACCGAGGCAGGCGCCTGCTGCGAGATCAAGGGCAATGTCGCCGATGATCCGGCCATTCTGGGCCTTGGCGTGGGTGCCGGCGTGCGCAAGGGGGACGACGCGCTGCGCGAAGCACTGAACAAGGGCATCGCCGCCATTCTGGCCGACGGCACCCATGACGCCATCACCGCGCGCTACTTCAAAGCCAGCATCTACTAAGCACCTTGGAGGCGCTGCTTGACACATTGGGGCTGGCGGAAACCGCCAGCCTGCTCTCGCTCCAGCCTCCGGGCTGGGGGGGCAACCTCTTGCGCGGACTGGTCAATTCGCTCCAGATCGCCCTTGGGGCCTTTGGCTTTGGCCTCGTGATCGGGCTGGGCGGCGCCTATGGCAAGCTCTATGGCAGCCCGCTCCTGCGCGACCTGCTGGCGGTTTATACCACCGTCATTCGCGCCGTGCCGGAACTGGTGCTGATCCTCATCCTCTATTACGTCGGCTCTGACCTGATCAATCAGGCCGCCATCGCCATGGGCTATGGACGGGTCGAGATCAGCGGCGTTGTCGCGGGCATCTGGGTCTTGGGCGTGGTGCAGGGTGCCTATGCCACCGAGGTCTTGCGCGGGGCCATTCAGGCGATCCCGCCGGGGCAGTTGGAGGCCGCGCGCGCCTTTGGCATGCCGCCGCTGATGACGCTGCGGCGGGTGACGATCCCGGCGATGATGAGCTTTGCCACGCCGGGTCTGGCGAACCTGTGGCTCATTGCCACCAAGGACACGGCCCTCCTGGCCATCGTGGGCTTCAGCGAATTGACGCTGGAGACGCGACAGGCGGCGGGCAGCACGCGGGCCTATTTCACCTTTTTCCTCGCGGCGGGCGCGCTCTATCTCACCGTCACGCTGTTCTCGAGTGTGATCTTTGCCCGGATCGAGAATTGGGCGCGGCGTGGCCAGCCGTCACTGCGGGAGGGCGGGCGATGAGCGATCTGCGCGCCCTGTTGATCCCGCGCCGCCTGTTCCTGATGGCGCTTTTTGCCGGGTTCGTGCTCTGGTGCGCTGTCTCGCTGCGATGGGACTGGGTGCCGCAATACCTGCCTCTGGCGCTTGAGGGGCTGTGGCGCACGATCTGGATTCTGGTGGTGACGGTCGCGCTGGGCTTTGCGCTTGCCGTACCGCTTGGCCTCGCACAGGCGGCGGGGCCATGGTATCTGGCAGCGCCTGCGCGCATCTTCTGCACCATCATTCGCGGCACACCGCTTCTCTTGCAAATCTGGCTGCTCTATTACGGGCTCGGCTCTCTTTTCCCGCAATACCCGTGGATTCGCGGGTCCGAGCTTTGGCCCTATCTGCGTCAGGCCTGGCCCTATGCGGTGCTCGCGCTTACCCTCTCTTATGCGGGCTACGAGGGCGAGGTGATGCGCGGTGGCTTTGCCAGTGTGCAAAAGGGTCAGCTTGAGGCCGCACGCGCCTTTGGCATGCCGCGTTTCACCATATTCCGCCGCATCTGGCTGCCGCAGGCCATTCGCAACGTGCTGCCCACGCTGGGGGGTGAAACCATCCTGCAACTCAAGGCGACACCGCTGGTGGCCACCATCACCGTGATCGAGATTTATTCAGTCTCAAGCCGCGTGCGCGCCGACACCTTCATTGTCTATGAACCGCTGTTGCTGCTCGCTCTGGTCTATATGATCATCGCGGGCCTGATTGCGCTGATGTTCCGCTGGGTGGAAAACCGCGTGCCCGCCCGCAGGCAGCAAGGGTGATCCGCGCTCAGCCCGCCTCGGCCAGCCGCGCCACATAGCGTGCCAGCGTGTCAATCTCGAGGTTGACCATATCGCCCAGGGCCACATCGCCCCAGGTGGTCACGGCCTTGGTGTGCGGGATAAAGTTGATCCCGAAATCGCGCCCCGCAACCTCATTGACCGTAAGCGAGGTGCCGTTGAGCGCCACCGATCCCTTGGGCGCGATGAACCGCGCGAGCGCCTCGGGCGCACGCAGCGTTACGCGGGTGCTGTCGCCCTCGTCGCGCAATCCCACCACCTCGGCCAGCCCATCGACATGGCCCGACACAATGTGCCCACCCAATTCATCCCCCACCTTCAGCGCGCGTTCCAGATTGACGCGCCGCCCCTCAGCCCAGCCCGCAAGGTTGGTCTTGGACAGGGTTTCGGCTGAAATATCCACGTCAAACCAGTCAGACCCGAGCGCCACAACCGTCAGGCACACGCCGTCACAGGCGATGGAGGCGCCGATCTCGATCCGGGCGGTGTCATAGCCGGTGCCGATCCGCGCGCGCAGGTCGCCACGGTGCTCGACCGCCGCGATGCGCCCCACATCGGTGATGATGCCCGTGAACATGTTTCACTCTCCTTTTTCTGTCAGCCCGGCCTAGCGCCGACGCGCCGCCAAGACAAGACACCGCAGCGGAAGGGGCTTATTTTCGCCGGATTTCTGCAGTAACAAAGCACGATCGAGCGCATAGGCAAGAGACCCCGGCATGACTGGTCTGACAGGCAAGGACCGCGCGTTTCTGTTTCTACAGGGACCGCATGGGCCGTTCTTCCACAAACTCGGGCAGATGCTGCGCCGGGCGGGGGCGGATGTCTGGCGCGTGGGCTTCAACGCCGGGGATCAGGCATTCTGGCGCGGGCGCGCGACCTATCTGCCCTTTCTCGGTCAGGCCAAGGATTGGCCCGAGACCTTGGCCAAAATTCTCGATGACAAGCGCATCACCGATCTGGTGCTCTATGGCGATACCCGGCCCATCCATGCGCAGGCGGTCGAACTGGCGCGCGCGCGCGGCCTCACGATCCATGTCTTTGAAGAAGGCTATATGCGCCCCTATTGGGTGACCTATGAGCGCGGCGGCACCAACGGCAATTCCCGCCTGATGGACATGAGCGTGCCCGAGATGCGGCAGGCGCTGGAAAACTCGGATATGGACACCGCCCTGCCCCCGGCCAGTTGGGGCGACATGCGCCAGCATGTGTTTTATGGCGCGCTCTATCATGGCTTTGTTCTCTTTCTGAACCGTCGCTACCGGCATTTCCGCCCGCATCGCGCGCTGACCGTTGGGCAGGAATTCAAGCTCTACCTGAAACGGCTCGTGCTGATGCCGGTTCAGGCCATCGAGCGGCGCTTGACCACATGGCGGGTCCGCACCGGCGGCTTTCCCTACCACATTGCGCTCTTGCAATTGGAACACGACGCCTCGTTTCAGGCGCATTCGCCGTTTTCCACGATGACCGAGTTTCTCGAAACCGTGATCGACGGCTTTGCGCGCGGTGCGCCACCGCATCATCATCTGGTGATCAAGGCGCATCCGCTCGAAGATGGCCGCGCGCCCATTCGCCGGGAATTGCGCCGTCTCGTGCGTGCCCATGGCCTGCGCGGGCGGGTGCATTACCTGCGCGGCGGCAAGCTGGCGAAACTGCTGGACGAGGCACGCTCGGCCGTCACGGTCAATTCCACGGCGGCGCAACAGGTACTCTGGCGCGGCATTCCGCTGCGCACCTTCGGACAGGCGGTCTATGCCAAGCCGCAATTCGTCTCGACCAAGCCGCTCCACGATTTCTTTGCCGGGGCCGAACGCCCGGACCGTCGCGCCTATACCGATTACCGGCGGTTTCTGCTGGAAACCAGCCAGGTCGCGGGGGGGTTCTATTCCTCATCCGGGCGGCGGCAATTGCTGCGACAGGCGGTCGATATGATGCTCGCGCCCGAAGACCCCTATGACGCGCTGCGCTCTGGCACCGCGGCCCCTCGGCAACAGTTGCGCCTCATCACATAGGCGCAGGCGATGGAAATGCTGGATTTTCCCAAGTTTGTCCGATAGCGTGAGCAAAAAAGACCCGAGGCAGAACAAGAACAGGTCGAGGAGACCGAGCCGTGACATCCCGACACACCCGATGGGCGCGCCCTGTCGCACTATTGCTTATGGCATCCCTTGTGGCTGGATGCGGCCTGCCGCGCGTGGGCCCCAACAAACGTGAAATCTACGCCGGATCGGTCCAGAAGCAAGGCGACGCCTTTGTCGTCACCGTCAATGACCGCGTGACCCGCGCGACCGCCGTGCAACCGGCCCTTGGGTTCACCGACACATTCAAGAATGCGGGGCTGCTTGGCTCTGATCTCATCAGCCCCGGCGACACGCTGGGCCTGACCGTCTGGGAAAACGTCGATGACGGGCTTCTGGCGGGCGCGGCGACCAACCAGACCACCTTGGGCGAGGTGCAGGTGGACGGCTCCGGTTTTATCTTCGTGCCCTACGCTGGCCGCATCAAGGCGTCCGGCAACACGCCCGAAGGTGTGCGCCGCATCATCACCGAAAAACTCGAACAGCAAACCCCCGATCCCCAAGTCGAGGTGCGCCGTTTGGCCGGCAACGGCTCGACCGTGTCGATCAGCGGTGCCGTCAGCGGTCAGGGCGTCTATCCGATCGAGGCCCCCACCCGCACCCTTTCGGCGATGATTGCCTCGGCGGGCGGCATCGCGATCGCGCCGGAGGTGGCGCAGATCACCGTGATCCGGGGTGATCAACGCTCCAAGGTCTGGTTTCAGGACCTGTTCAAACACCCGCAATTCGATATCGCCCTGCGCGGCGGTGACCGCATCCTGGTCGAGGCCGATACCCGCGCCTATACCGCCCTTGGCGCCACCGGCGCACAGTCGCGCGTGACCTTCGAGACACAGACCCTCAGCGCGCTTGAGGCCATTGCGCAGGTGGGCGGCCTCTCGACCGCCGCCGCCGATCCGACCGGCGTCTTCGTGCTGCGCAACGAACCGGCGGAAATCGCCAATCAGGTGTTGGGCCGCAACGATCTTCAGGGCGCGCAGCGTCTGATCTATGTGCTCGACCTGACCAGCCCCAACGGCATGTTCATGGCGCGCGATTTCTCGATCCGCGACGACGACACGATCTATGTGACCGAGGCACCGTTTACGCAATGGTCCAAGGTCATCAGCGCCTTTACCGGCACGCTTGGCGCGGTCGGCTCGGTTTCGACGGCGTCCTCGACGCTCTCGGGCGACTTTTGAACCAGCCCTTTGACGGGCAACCCGCTGGCGAGGCCGAGGCCTCCCGGCGGGTTTTCTTTTTCAACGGCGGATTTCTATGGCAGGGCCGCGTGCGCCGCATCCTGAGGCTGGCGGGGTATGACCTGACCCTCGGGCAGCCCGGCGCGCGCGACCTGATCGCCGTCTGGGGCCGCAGCCCCTATGCCGCGCGCGGCGAGGCGGTGGCGGCGCGCACCGGCGCGGGGCTCTTGCGGATCGAGGATTCCTTTCTGCGCTCGCTCCATCCGGGGCGCAGCGGCGAGCCGCCCCTTGGGCTGGTGATCGACCGGCGCGGCATCTATTTCGATAGCCGCCACGCTTCTGACCTTGAACATCTGCTGGCCACGCATCCGCTCGATGACACCTCCCTTCTCGACCGGGCGCGCAGCGGTATGGCGCGGCTGCAAGAGGCACATCTGAGCAAATACACCGGCTTTGATCCCCACACCCCATGCCCCGATCCAGGCTATGTGCTGGTGATCGACCAGACGCGCGGTGATGCCTCAGTCACGCATGGCGGGGCCGATGCCAACACCTTCCGCGAGATGCTCTATTGGGCGCAAGAGGATCACCCCGGTGCGCGGATCGTGATCAAAACCCATCCCGAAACCGCAACGGGCCACCGCCCCGGCTATTTCAGCGCCAAGGACGAGAGCGCGCGCATCCGCCTCTTGTCCGATCCGGTCAGCCCATGGGCACTGATGGAAGGGGCCATCGCGGTCTATTGCGTGACCTCGCAAATGGGGTTCGAGGCCATTCTGGCCGGGCACCGCCCGCAGGTCTTTGGCCAGCCGTTCTATGCAGGCTGGGGCCTCAGCGATGACCGCCACCCGCTGCCCCTCAGCCGCCGGGGCCGCAAGCTGACGCGCGCGCAACTCTTTGCCGGGGCGATGCTGCTCTATCCGACATGGTATGACCCCTGCCGCGACCGGCTCTGCGATCTGGACAGCGCGATTTCCACGCTTGCGGCCGAAACACGCGCGTGGCGCGAGGATCATGCCGGATGGCAGGCCCATGGCATGCGCCTGTGGAAACGCGCGCCGCTGCTACGCTTCTTTGGCACGCATCGGCGCGTCATCTTTGACGGCGCCCCCCGGCCCGACCGCCGCGTGATGGTCTGGGCTTCACAAGCAGCTACGTTCCTTGAGGGGGCTGTGCGGATCGAGGACGGGTTTCTGCGCTCGCGCGGGCTGGGTGCCGATCTCATCCCACCTCTGTCACTGGTCTGCGACGATCTGGGCATCTATTATGACCCCACGCGAGAGAGCCGGTTGGAGCGCCTGATCGCCAGCCGCGCCCGCCTGCGCCCCGATCAAGAGTGGCGCGCCGAGGCGCTGATCGCGGCGTTGATCCGGCATGGCCTCAGCAAATACAACCTTGGCCAGCCTGTGCCTGATCTGCCCGAGGGGCGGCGCATCCTCGTGCCGGGACAGGTCGAGGATGACGCCTCCATTCGCCTTGGTGCCGGGGGGATCGCCACCAATCTCGCGCTCTTGCAGGCGGCCCGCGCGGCCAATCCGCAGGCCGTGATCCTCTACAAACCGCATCCCGATGTCGAGGCCGGGCTGCGCCCCGGCGCGGTGCCGCCCGAGGCCGCCCGCGATCTTGCGGATGTCATTCTTGACCGCACCGATCCGGCCCGGCTCTTGGACATGGTCCAAGAGGTCTGGACCATGACCTCGCTTCTGGGGTTCGAGGCACTCTTGCGCGGGGTGCGCGTGACCACGACCGGCGCGCCCTTTTATGCCGGTTGGGGCCTCACCCGCGATCTGGGCGAAACCTCGGCGCGGCGCAGCGCGCGGCCCACATTGGCCGGTCTCGTGCATGCCGCGCTGATTGATTATCCCCGCTACCGCGATCCCGTGACCGGGCGGCCCTGTGCGGTCGAGGTGGTGGTCGAACGGCTGGCGCATGGTCCCTTGCCCCGGCCTGGCCCCGCCAACCGCCTCTTGGCCAAGCTGCAAGGCGCGCTTGCCTCACATTCGGCATGGTGGCGCTGAGGGGTTATTGCTGCCTTGCGTCCAACAGCACGACCTCAACCCGGCGATTGCGCTCGCGTCCCTCGGGGCTGGTATTGGGGGCGATAGGGGCCAGATAGCCAATGCCATGCGCCTCGACCTGCGCCGGGGCCACACCGTAATCGTTGATCAGACGGGTCAGCACCGCCTCGGCGCGGGCGCGCGAAAGGGCGCTGTTCGTCTCATGCCCCCCCGTGCTATCGGTATGCCCGACAAGCGCCACGCGTGTTTCGGGCGCAGCCCGCAGAAACGCTGCCAAGGCCACGAGGCTGGCATGCGGACCGGGGCCAAGCGCATTGTCGCCCGAGCCGAAATCAAGCCCCTCCAACACCACATGCCCTGTCTCTTGCAACTGATCCGCCAGATCAGACCGCGGCGCGGTGTCATCCGGTGCGGGGGCCACGCTCTCACCCTCGGGCAGAGGCGTCACATGCAGCACCTGAACATATCCGGTCTGCCCGCTCTGGCTGACGATCACGGCGGCATGTTCCCGCGCGGCCCCCGCCCCCCGCCGCACCAGCAGATAGCGATAGTCAAAAAGGTCAAGAAACATGTCCGGCGCAGGCAGGGTGGGCAGGGCAAAGCGGAAATCGAACCCGCCACAGTTCGCCGCCTCGCACTCGAACACCACGCCCCATCCCGATTTTTCCAGTTGATTCGCCAAGGGGGCGAGCATTTGCAGCGTCGTGATCCCCTGCACCGGCATCCGCCAGGCGCGGCTCTCGAGGCGCCCCTCAAGGCGCAGGCGGGGCAGGTCCTGTCCAGTATGCGGCCCCGTGGGAAGGATCACCGTATCCGCCACGCGGATCATCTCGCGCGTCAGGCTGGCATTGGCAGGCAGGTTCAGATCGACCGCAGCGACCGGGCCGCCCGCCAGCAGCAACCAGATCAAAAGAGGGACAGCACCGCGCATCCGACCCTATCGCGCCTGCGCGTGATAATCGGGGTTGGGCTGCATGCCCGTGGCCGAGGCCACCCGATTGGTCATGTTGAAAAACCCTGCGACATTGGCAATGTCCCAGATATCCCGGTCGCTGAAGCCCTGATCGCGCAGCGCCTGCCGATCCGTTTCGGTGATCTCGGAGGAGGCGCGCGTGATCTTTTCCGCAAAGCCCAGCATCGCCGCCTGACGACCATTGAGCCGCGCCGCGCGCCAGTTCATCACCATCGCCTCGCCCAAGGCCGGATCGCCCGAGAGTTGCCGCACTGCCGCACCATGGGCCACCTGACAATACCAGCAGCGGTTGATCGAGCTGACCACCACCGCGATCATCTCGCGCTCCAGCTTGCTCAGGCCGCTCTCGGCCAGCATGAGGTTGTTGTAGAGCGTGGTAAAGGCGTTGAGCTTGTCGATATCGAACGCATAGGCCCTGAGCACGTTGGGGATCATGCCCAGCTTTTCGGCGCAGATGTCGAAATATTTCTGCGTGGCCTCTGGCAGCGGGTCGATCATCGGCAAATCAAGGGCTGTGGGCTGGTCCGGGTGGGTCATTTCTCACTCCTTCTGCCGGTAATGATAGTCCCCAACATGAGAGAATCCCATCGCGGAATAGAGCCCATTGGCGCCCTGATTGCTCTTGGTGCAGATCACCGACAGAAATTCTGCGCCCTCGGATTGCGCCCAAAGTGCAGCCTGAAGCATCATCAGCCGCCCCATCCCGGCGCGGCGGTGGCGGGCATGCACCTCGAGCGCGTGCACCATGGCAATCCTATCGTGAATGGCGGCAAAGCCGGTGGCGGCGGGCTGATCCTTGTGCCGCCCCAAAAGCCCGGTCTTGGGGCCGGTCACACGCTCCATCACCGCAATCCGCGCCGGGCCAATCCCGCCATCGGCCCAGATTTCGCGCATGATTTCCAAGGGTTCCCAAACCGCAAAGGTGCTGACGCGGGGTGGCCTCTCCACCGTCAGTGCCGCAAGGGATGCGACATAGAGGTTGACCGGATCAACCACGCCATAGCCTTGATCTGCGAGCAGCGCATCAAGCGCGTCATCGCCCGCGCGCACCTGAAAGAGCAGGGTTTGATCCAGTGCGCGCATCGCGGCCTCGGCGCGGGTCAATTCCTCGGGCGTGATCGTCCGCGCGACCGTGGCGGCTGAGACGCGCTTGCCGCCCCCCTGCCCCTCGCGGATGGTCACGGGGCCAAGTTGCGTGCAGCGCGCAGGCGGCCATGTCTCCTCTGTCACCGCATAAAGGGTCTGCACATCCGGCGTCATTCTGAAAACATCCCCGCCAGTTCGGCCATCGCCGCATCAAGCCGCGCGCCATCCTGCCCGCGCATCACGATCTGCGCCCCGTAACAGCCATCGCGGATGAACGGATAGGACCCGATACTGAGGTCAGGATAGCGCCCTGCCAGATCCGCCAACGGCCCGGCAATATCCCCCTCGCCGCGCCGAATTTCCAGCGTCTGCGACAGGATCGGCGCGCCGCCCGTGAGCGTGGGCAGGACAGAGGCCAGCATCGCCTGAAAGATCGACGGCACCCCGGCCATGACATGCACATTCTCGATGGTAAATCCCGGCGCGGCGCTGATCGGGTTGTCGATCAGGCTGGCCCCGTCTGGAATACGCGCCATGCGCAGGCGCGCCGCGTTCAATTCCTGCCCGCGCGCGTCGTAATGCGCGGCCAGAATGGCGCGGGCATCCTCCCGCACCGAAATCGGGCGATCAAAGGCCGCCGCCACATTCTCGGCGGTGATGTCATCATGGGTCGGGCCAATGCCGCCCGAGGTGAACACATGGTCATAGGCCGCACTCAGCGCGCGCACGGCGGCCACGATGGCAGCGGGATCATCGCTGACCACGCGGACCTCTTTCAGATCAATGCCCACCTTCGTCACCTCGCCCGCCAGATAATACATGTTGGCATCGCGCGTGCGCCCCGAGAGAATCTCGTCTCCGATGACAAGCATGGCAGCGGTCGGGTTGGGCATGGCAGACTCCTTGATCCGGGGACAAACCCGGTATAGGCGCAGGCCATGCGCTTTCAAACCCCTCTTGTGCAGGCTGTGCTGCTGCGCCGCTACAAACGCTTTCTCGCCGATATCCGCCTCATCGACGGGCGCGAGGTCACGGCGCATTGCGCCAATCCAGGCAGCATGCTGGGTCTGGCAGACCCCGGCGCATCCATCTGGGTCGAACCCAATGACGATCCGCGCAAGAAACTTAAATTCGGCTGGCGGCTGGTCGAGAGTGGCGGCGGAGATTTCATCTGTGTGGACACCGCCATTGCCAATCGCGTGATCAAAGAGGCGCTTGAGGCGGGGCAAATCCCGGAGTTCGCCGCCTATGACCGGGTGCGCCCCGAGCAGAATTACGGCACCGCCAGCCGGGTGGATTTCCTGCTCTCGGGCGCGGGCCTGCCCGATACCTATGTCGAGGTGAAATCCGTCACGCTCTCGCGGCATCCCGGTTTGGCCGAATTCCCCGACAGCGTGACCGCGCGCGGCACCCGCCATCTGGGGGAACTGGCAGAAATGGCGCAGGCCGGGCATCGCGCCGTGCTGCTCTATCTGGCGCAACGCACCGATGCAGAGGCCGTGACCATGGCGCAGGACATCGACCCCGCCTATGCCGAGGCGCTGCTCAGGGCGCGCGCGGCCGGGGTCACGGTTCTGTCATATCGGGCCAATATCACCCCACAAGAGATCACAATTGGTCACAGCCTGCCGCTTGGCTGCGACCCGCCTCTGGTCCTTTCGCGCAAACAGCCCTAGATAAACGAAAAATGGATACGATACGAGGCCAGACGTGAACGAAACACACCGTGGAAGACTGACGCGCGAGGGCATTCGCATCCATGAGGCTGCGGATTTCGCGGGCATGCACCGCGCGGGGGCCCTGGCCGCGCAAATCCTTGACGAGATCGCAGACCATGTGTTCGTGGGCCAGACCACCGCCGCCATCGACAAGGTGATCGAGGACAGGGTCAACGCCTCTGGCGCGACATCCGCCACGATCGGCTACAAGGGTTATCAGCACGCCAGTTGCATCAGCGTCAATCACGTCGTCTGCCACGGTATTCCCGGCGACAAGGTTCTCAAAGACGGC
>JBLRXE010000011.1:0-18722 GCA_047920895.1 Roseovarius sp. | reverse complement strand
CTTGCCGATTTCCACCGCCGTCAGGCCCACGCCCCCCGCCGCGCCGAGAACAAGCAGGGTTTCGCCGGGCTGTAGCCGCGCCTTGTGGTTAAGCGCAACATGGCTGGTGCCATAGGCCACCTGAAAGGCGGCAGCGTCGGTAAAGCTCATGGTGTCGGGCAATGGCACGGCGCGGGCGGCGGGAAAGCTGCCATAGTCCGCCAACCCGCCTTGGCCGCCAAAGACCGCGACGCGGGTGCCGGGGGCGGGCCCGCGCGTGTCGGGGCCAAGCGCCTCGACCGTGCCTGACACCTCCATCCCGAGGGTAAAGGGCGGCTCTGGCGTGTCCTGATAGGCGCCCTTGATCATCAGAAGATCGGCAAAGTTGAGCCCGCAAGCGGCGATGCGCAGGCCGATTTCGCCCGGACCGGGGGTCGGGCGGGGCAGGTTTGTGATGGCGGGTGCCGCACCCCGGACGGGCAGTTGATAGGCGCGCATGATGGACCCTCGTGATTCTCGTGTGGCGGGGTGATGTTGAGGCTGTGGGTAGACGAATTCGATTCGCTCTGTCAAATCCACAACAGGCAAGCGAAAAATACGGGAAAAGACCCTATTCAAAAGGAGGGCGCCCGCTTAGATTGAGTTTTATCGGGGCAGGTCACGCAATTGGATAGCGATATTCCTTGAATATTAACACTGTCCTGATAAAATCACGATTACGCTACTGGGATGCGTGGCGACGGTTCGGAGCATGCGTTTCGGATCAACCATCACGGTATTTCTCTGATTAGATAAGAAGGAACATTATATGCCGCACCCCGTTGACGCGCACGTCGGCAAACGTATTCGTCACCGCCGTTGGCTGGTGGGAATGACCCAGCAACAACTGGCCGAGAGTGTCGGAATTAAATTTCAACAAATTCAAAAATATGAGACGGGTGCGAACCGTGTGAGTGCGTCGCGCCTCTGGGATATTGCCGAGTCGCTGGATGTCGAGATCAGCTTTTTCTTTGAGGGGCTGGATCAGGAGGGCGGCGTGGAACGCGAAAAGAGCGATCCTGCGCGTGCTGACCTGATGGGCGACAAGGAAGCACTGGATCTGGTGCGGTCCTACTACGCCATTCCTGAAAACCAGCGTCGGCGTTTGTTTGATCTTGCCCGCGTCTTGAGCGAGGTGGCTTGAGCCGGGCCGGCCGTCGGTCTATCCCTCTGCGCAGGCAGTAGGAAAGGCGGGCCGGAATGGACAGGGACGATATTGTCAGGACAGCCCATGCGGTGGCCGATGCCGCGCGCATGGCTGTTCTGCCTTTTTTTCGAAGTGCCGGGCTGACGGCGGATAACAAACTGCCCGAAGGGCGGTTTGATCCGGTGACAGAAGGCGACCGCGCCACGGAACGCGCTATGTGCGAGGTTCTGGCGCGTTTGCGTCCGCAGGATGGAATACTTGGCGAGGAATATGGCGCTGTTGCGGGCACGAGCGGCCTGACTTGGGTGCTGGACCCCATAGATGGCACACGGGCGTTCATGTCCGGGGCCCCAACTTGGGGTGTGTTGATCGCCCTATCCGATGAAAATGGTCCGATTTATGGGATTATCGACCAGCCCTATATCGGCGAGCGGTTCGAGGGCGGGTGGGGCGCGGCGCGCATGACCGGACCTATGGGCGCACGCGATTTGCGGGTGCTGGGCGCGCGGCCACTATCGGAGGCGATTGTCTTTACCACCTTCCCGGAACTGGGCAGCCCGGCTGAGGCGGCCGGCTTTGCCGAGGTCGCAGCCTGCGCGAAGTTGGCGCGCTATGGTCTTGATTGTTATGCCTATTCTCTGGTTGCGGCGGGGCATGTCGATCTGGTGATCGAGGCCGGGCTTGCGGCCTATGACATTCAGGCACCGATTGCCGTGATCGAGGCGGCGGGCGGCATCGTCACCGACTGGCAGGGCGGTCCGGCGCATCAGGGCGGGCGGGTGATTGCCGCCGCCGGGCGCGCGCAGCATGAGGCGGCGCTGGAGATTTTGGCGAAGGTGGTGTGATGGGGCGCGCGCGGGACAAGGCGCGTAGCGCCGCCGCGCGATCGCTGGGCCGTCCCGCGGCCTAGCGATTTGGAGAGCGCGAGCCTCACTGTGAGGTCATACGCACTTTGCTAACATTAAGTAGCATCCACCCCGTTGCTTCGCTAGTCCCCGGCCCAGCGACCGCGCGGCTGCGTGCTTTTGCTTGCCCAAGCCCCCCAGTTATACCGCCTTGCCCGCCACCCAAACCCCTGCGATGGCGCGGTCGTCGCCCATCATGATCGTGGGAAAGAGCGCCTCCCATATATCCGTCGCGCGCGCGTTGCGTTGGGCGATGGCCGGGGTTGAGGCGAGATCGAGGGCGACAAGGTCGGCCTCCATCCCCGGTGCGATATTGCCGATATGCGCGCCCATATGCAGCGCCTCTGCCGAACCTGCGGTGGCAAGCCACAGAAGCTGTGCGGGATGCAGCGCTGTGCCGGTCAATTGCCCGATTTCATAGGCGGCGGCCATGGTGCGCAGCATGGAAAAGGACGACCCACCGCCGGTATCGGTGGCAAGGCCGATGCGCTGCCCTTCGGCCATGCGCGCGGCAAGGTTGAAGAGGCCCGAACCGATGAAGGTGTTGGAGGTCGGGCAATGGATGAGCGCCGCCCCCACCTCGCGCAGGCGGTCGCGTTCGCGGGGCGCAAGGTGGATGGCGTGGCCATAAAGCCCGCGCGCGCCCAACAGGCCGTGGGCTTCGTAGGTATCGAGATAATCACGCGCCTCTGGGTAGAGGGATTTGACCCATGCTACCTCGTCGGTCTGTTCCGAGAGGTGGGTTTGCATCAGGCACTCGGGGTATTCCGACCAGAGAGCGCCGAGGGCCGCGAGTTGATCGGGCGTTGAGGTGGGCGAAAACCGCGGCGTGATGGCATAAGAGAGCCGGTCCATCCCATGCCAGTGCGCGAGCAGGGTCTTGCTGTCGTCATAGGCCGATTGCGCGGTGTCGCGCAGGCCGGGGGGCGCGTTGCGGTCCATGCAGGTCTTGCCCGCCACGGCGCGCAGGCCGCGCGCCTGCGCGGCCTCGAAGAACGCGGTCACGCTGGCGGGGTGTATGGTGGCATAGCTGGCGCAGGTGGTGGTGCCATGGGCGAGCATGAGGTCGAGATAGCGGCCTGCGATGTCCGCCGCATAGGCCGGGTCAACAAAGCGCATTTCCTCGGGAAAGGTATAGGTGTTGAGCCAGTCGATCAGGCGTTTGCCCCAACTGGCGATAATCGCCGTCTGGGGGTAGTGCACATGGGCATCGACAAATCCGGCGGTAATGAGGTGGCGGCCCATGTCGGTCACGCTCGCCTGAGGGGCCTGCATGCGCAGATCTCGCGCGGTGCCGAGGGCAGTGATCCGGCCATTCTCGATCAGGAGTGCCTCGTGCAGGCGGGCGGCATCGGCAGGGGCGCTCTCGTCAAAGGGTGAGCGGTCGAAGCCGAGGATTTGGCCGGTGAGCAGGGTGATGGACGACATTTGCCCCCCTTGGGCGAAGGTTTGCGCAGGCCACAGGATAAGGGGGCAGAAGGCTGGGGTAAATCGGCCCATTGTGATTGTTTTCCGCAGGCCGCTTCTTTAATCCTGCGCGCAAGGGTGAACGCAGGGGGAAACATGGCAGAGCACGAAGACGATCTGGCCCCCGAGGCGGAACAGGATGAGGATAATCATCCGCTGACGCGCGCGCTGCTCTCGCGGATCATGTATGCGGTCGAGACGCAGGACCGCGAAATGCTCTGGGCCGAGATGGAGCCGCTGCACGCGGCTGACATCGCTGACCTGTTGGAGCAGAGCAACGCCTATGACCGGCGGCGATTGATCGAGCTTTATGGGCAGGAGTTCGACGGCGACATCCTGTCGGAGCTGGACGATTCGATCCGCGAAGAGGTGATTGGCCTGCTGACGCCGCAGGTTCTGGCCGATGCCGTGCGCGAACTGGATTCCGACGATGTGGTCGATCTGGTCGAGGATATGGAGGATCAGCAACAAGAGGCGATCCTGAGCGTTCTGGAGGACAGCGACCGCGCCGCGGTCGAGCAATCGCTGACCTATCCGGAATATTCCGCCGGCCGTCTCATGCAGCGCGAAGTGGTGATGGCGCCCGAGCATTGGCTGGTGGGCGATGTCATCGATTATATGCGCCATGCCGAGGAATTGCCCGAGCAGTTCTATCATATCGTGCTGGTCGATCCCCGGCTGCATCCTGTGGGCAATGTCACGCTGGGGCGGATCATGGCCGCGCGCCGGGAGACACCGCTCAAGGATATTGTGGAGGAGACATTCCACACCATTCCGGTCACGCGCTATGACGGCGATGTGGCCTATATGTTCAACCAGTATCACCTGATTTCGGCCCCCGTGGTGGATGAGGATGGCCGTCTGGTAGGGGTGATCACCATCGACGACGCGATGGCGGTGCTGGATGAAGAGCATGAAGAGGATATCATGCGTCTGGCCGGTGTGGGCGAGGGCGGGATCAACGATAGCGTGATCGAGACCTCCAAGCAGCGGGTGCCCTGGCTTGCGGTCAATTTGGGCACGGCTATTCTGGCCTCTCTGGTGATCGCACAGTTCGAATTGGCGATTGCGCAACTGGTGGCGCTGGCGGTTTTGATGCCGATTGTCGCGTCGATGGGGGGCAATGCCGGCACGCAGAGCCTGACGGTGGCGGTGCGCGCGCTCGCGACCAAGGACCTGACCGGCGCGAATGTCTGGCGGGTGCTAAGGCGTGAAACGCTGGTGGGGCTGATCAACGGGTTGATTTTTGCGCTGGTGATGGGCGCGGTCGGGGTGGTTTGGTTTGGTGGGCCGGAACTGGGCTATGTCATCGGTGCCGCGATGGTGATCAATCTGGTCGTTGCCGGGCTGGCGGGCGCGGCTGTTCCGGTGATCATGGATCGGATTGGCGTCGATCCGGCGCTGGGCTCTGGCACCTTTGTCACCACGGTGACGGATGTGGTGGGCTTTTTCGCGTTTCTGGGATTGGCGACGGTGTTTTTGATATGACCGATCTGAGTGAGGTGAAGGCGGCGGCGCGCAAGGCCGCCTTTGCGCGCCGTGCTGAGGCGCATCGCGCGCGGCGGGCGGGGGCGGCGGCGCTCTTGTCCGGGGTGCTGGCGGGCTATCGCGGCGTGCCACTGGCGGGTTATATGCCGATCCGGTCCGAGATTGATCCGCTGCCCGCGATGGACGAGGCGGCGGCGCATGGGCCGGTTGGCGTGCCGGTCATTTGCGGGGCGGGGTTACCGCTCGATTTCTCGCGCTGGGCACCGGGATGCGCGCTGCGTGAAGGGCCGTTTGGCGCGATGGTGCCGGAGGTAGACGATTTCTTTGAGCCGGAGATCTTGATTGTGCCCTTGGTGGCATTTGACCGGCGCGGAGGGCGGCTGGGCTATGGCGGCGGGTTCTATGACCGCACGCTCGAGAGGCTGCGCGCGCGGCGCGGGACGATGGCGATTGGCTTTGCTTATGGGGCGCAGGAAGCGGCGGAATTGCCGCTTGAGTCGACCGATCAGCCGCTTGATATGGTGGTGACAGAGGCAGAGGTGATCAGTTTCGGCGGGTGAGGCTAGGGCGTGTTGCGCTCGAGCGAAATTACACCCGTCCCGGGCTTGACCCGGCCCCCGAGGCGGGGTGGAGGCCCCGGCTCGGGGGCCGGGGCGATGCGAATTCGCATCAGACGCAACGAATAGTCTAAAGCGGGAGATAGTCCATCATCTCGCCCGCTGCGCGCGCCGGATCATTGACCGGGCGGACCATGAGCGCCTCGGCATTGGCAAGGATGCTGAGAAGCGAACTGTCCTGTTTGTCCTCGGGGTGGATGCCAGCGGGCGTGAGAGCCGCGCGCATGTAATGTTCGCGCGGGCCGTTGGCGGGCAGGGCAATGGCCAGCGGCGCGCGCAGGCGCGGGGTGGGGCCGGTGCCCAGACCAAGCATGGCGTTGATCATGGGCGCGACAAAGACATGGCCGCACACCATGGCCGAGACCGGATTGCCCGGCAGGCCGACCATGGCCGCGCCGTTCATGCGCCCGGCCATCAGCGGTTTGCCGGGGCGCATGGCGACCTTGTAAAACGCGCGTTCCATGCCCAGATCGCCCGCCACCCGGCCCACGAGATCATGATCGCCCACCGAGGCCCCGCCGATGGTGATGATCAGATCGGCGCCGCGCGTCAGGGCAAACCCTGCGGTGAGCGAAGCCACGGTATCGCGGGCAATAGGCAGGATGCGCGCCTCTGCCCCCATGCCGTCAAACAGCGCCTTGAGGCCAAAGGTGTTGGAGGCGATGATCTGATCGGGGCCGGGGCACTCTCCGGGCATGACCAATTCATCGCCGGTGGACATGAGCGCCACCTGCGGTTTGCGGCGCACCGGCACGGTCGCCAGGTTCATCGAGGCCAGAAGGGCGATGTCAGCGGGGCGCAGGCGGCGGGGCGCGCTGATCGTCTGACCCTCGCGAAAGTCACAGCCCAAGGGGCGGATATGGTCCTTGCGGTCAAGGGTCTGGCCAAGGGTGATGCGGTCGGCGTTGCGGGTCACATCCTCTTGGATGATCACGCGGTCCGCCCCTTGCGGAATGGGCGCGCCGGTGAAGATACGCACCGTTTCGCCCGCGTTCACGGTGCCGGGGTAGGCATGGCCCGCCGCCGCCTCGCCGATCACACGGAGGCAGGCACCGGGGGCGGCGTCTGTGGTGCGCAGCGCATAGCCATCCATGGCAGAGGCGGCGAAGGGCGGCTGATCGCGGCGGGCGGCCACGTCGCGGGCAAGGATGCGACCCGCGGCCTGCGCCAGCGGCACCTCTTCGATGTCGAGCGGTTGCACGAGGGTGAAAAGATGCGCGAGGGCCGCGTCAACGGTGATCATGTCGCCTCATACCGCCCTGATTTTCCACCGTCTTTCAGGATCACCCGGAGGCCGCCGATTTCCATCGCCTTATCCACCGCCTTGGTCATGTCATAGACCGTGAGGGCGGTGACGGAGGCGGCGGTCAGCGCCTCCATCTCGACCCCGGTCTGGCCGGTGGTCTTGACCGTGGCCGCGATGCGGACGCCGGGCAAGTCGGGATCAAGCGTCAGGTCCACGGTGACTTTGGTGATCGCAAGCGGATGGCAGAGCGGGATCAGGTCCGGCGTGCGCTTGGCCGCCATGATCCCGGCAAGGCGCGCCACGGCCAGAACATCGCCTTTTTTCGCACGACCTTCGGCAATGATATCAAAGGTTTCGCGGGCCATCTTGATGTGACCCTCGGCCACGGCCACGCGGGCGGTCACGTCCTTGTCCGAGACATCGACCATATGGGCATGGCCTTGGCCATCGAAATGGCTGAGCCCGGACATCAGAATCCGCCCGGCGTGAGAGGGTTGGCCAGCAGGGTGCGCGTGGCCTGTGCCACATCCTCGGCGCGCATCAGGGTTTCGCCGATGAGAAAACTGCGCGCGCCGTAGCGGGCCATGTCGGCCAGATCCTCGGGCGTGGCAAGGCCGCTTTCGCAGACGATCATCCGCTCGGGGGGCACGAATTTGGACAGTTGCCGGGTGGTGTCGAGCGAGGTTTCAAAGGTGTTGAGATCACGGTTGTTGATGCCGATCATCCGGGAATTGAGGCGTCCGGCGCGGTCGAGTTCTTCGCGGTTGTGGACCTCGATCAGGGCATCCATGCCCCAATGTGTTGCCGCCTCTTCCAGTTCGGTGGCCTGCGCATCCGTGACGCTGGCCATGATGATCAGGATGCAATCGGCGCCCCAGGCGCGCGCCTCGGCCACCTGATAGGGGTCATACATGAAATCCTTGCGCAGGACGGGTAGTTCGCAGGCGTCGCGCGCCTGTTCGAGAAATTCGGGCGCGCCCTGAAAGCTGGGGGTGTCGGTCAGCACCGAGAGACAGGTGGCCCCGCCCGCCTCATAGGCCTGTGCCAGAGCGGCGGGATCGAAATCGGCGCGGATCAGGCCCTTGGAGGGGCTGGCCTTTTTGATTTCGGCGATGAGACCATAGCCGGTCTTGCTGGCCCTTTGCAGCGCGTCGGAAAAGGGGCGCACGGGGGCTGCATCCTGTGCCAGTGCCTCGATTTCGGCCATGGGATGCGCGGCCTTGGCGGCGGCAATTTCCTCAAGCTTGTAGGCCTTGATCTTGTCCAGAATGGTCGGGATTGTCATGCGGTCTCCGATGTGAGTTTCGCGAGGGCGGTGATTTTAGCGCGGGCCGCGCCGCTGTCGATGCTCTCGGCTGCTTGGGCCACGCCTTCGCGCAGGTCGCTGGCATGTCCTGCCACGGTGAGGGCCGCGGCGGCGTTGAGCAACACGGCATCGCGGTAGGCACCGGGGGCGCCCGCCAGCAGCGCGCGCAGGGCGGTGGCGTTGTCCGCCGGGGTGCCGCCCAGGATGGCCTCGAATGGATGCACGGGCAAGCCGAAATCCTCGGGGTGCAATTCGGTCTCGTGGATGCTGCCGTCTTCTTCGAGGGCCGCGACCCATGAGAGGCCGGTGATCGTCATCTCGTCGGTGCCGTCCGAGCCATGCACAAGCCAAGCGCGGGTCGCGCCCAATTGCCCCAAGGTTTCGGCCTTGGGGCGGATCAGGTTGCGGGAAAAGGCGCCGGTCAGTTGGCGTTTGACGCCAGCGGGATTGGTGAGCGGGCCGAGGATGTTGAAAATCGTCCGCGTGCCCAGTTCGGTGCGCACAGGGCCGACATGCGCCATCGCCGGGTGGTGCATGGGCGCCATCATGAAGGCGATGCCCACCTCCGCCAGCGCGCGTTCGACGATCGGCACGCCGACCATGACATTGATTCCCATTTCGATCAGCGCATCCGCCGCCCCGGATTTGGACGAGAGGTTGCGATTGCCATGTTTGGCCACCGGCACGCCTGCGCCTGCCACAACAAAGGCCGTCGCGGTCGAGATATTGAGCGTGCCCTTGCCATCGCCGCCGGTGCCCACGATGTCCATCGCGCCCTCTGGCGCGCGCACCGCGTTGCATTTGGCGCGCATCACGGCGGCGGCGGCGGCGTATTCATCGACCGTCTCGCCGCGCGTGCGCAGCGCCATGAGAAAACCGCCGGTTTGGGCCGGTGTTGCCTCGCCTTCGAACAGGATCTGAAAGGCGGTTTCCGCCTCTGCGCGGGTCAGGGGGCGGTCGGCGGCGGCGGCGATCAGTGGTTTCAGTCGGTCGCTCATGCCGGAACCCGCATCATGTCGAGGAAATTCTTGAGCAGCGCGTGACCGTGCTGTGAGGCGATCGATTCGGGGTGAAACTGCACGCCCTGGATCGGCAAGTCGCGGTGTTGCAGGCCCATGATGGTGCCATCCGCCAGCTCTGCCGTGATTTCGAGGCCGTCGGGCAGGCTGGAGCGCTCCACCACCAGCGAGTGATAGCGCGTCGCCTCGAAGGGCGAGGGCAGACCGGCAAAGACACCTTTGCCCTGATGATGGATCCGGCCCATCTTGCCATGCACGATTTCCGAATGGCGGATCACGCGGCCACCAAAGGCCTGACCGATGGTCTGATGCCCAAGGCAGACGCCAAGAAGCGGGATGCCCGCCTCAGCGGCGGCCAGTGTCAGCGGCAGGCAGATGCCCGCCTGATCCGGGTCACAGGGGCCGGGCGAAAGCAGGATGCCATCGGGGCGCATCGCCATCGCCTCTTGCACGTTGAGCGCGTCGTTGCGCAGAACTCTGGTTTCGGCACCCAATTCACCCACATAATGGACGAGATTATAGGTGAAACTGTCGTAGTTGTCGATCAAGAGCAGCATTCGCGCCTGTCCTCGTGCAAAGGGGGCTGGAGGCCAAGGGGCCGGTCGCGGTATACTTGTTCAGGCTTGTGCGGCACCGTCAAGGGGCGCTAGGCCGGATAACAGGCAAAACAGGCGGATACGGGGGACAAAGGCAGTGGCACGCGGGGTATTGGCAGGCATGATGGCGGGAACGCTGGTCTCGGGGCTGGCGCTGGGCACACTGTCGGTGCTGAGCGGGGCGCCCGGAGAGGTGCCGCCAGAGGCGGTAAGCCTCGAGGTGCCGGCAGGATCGGGGTTTGATCTGCGGCGCGAGGATACGGAGGCGGTCTTGCCCGATGCGATGAGTGCGCCAGAAGCGGCGGGTGTGTCGCAAGTGGCGCCACCTGCACCGGATGACAGTGCAGGCATCGGCGCGGTCGAGACCACACCCGCGGCGGCCCCCGAGACAGGCGAGGTGGCGGCCCTGCCCGAGGCCCCGGCGGTGGCGGTTGAGGGCGCCGGTGTCAACGTCCAGAGCGATGATCCGGTTCTGCCCAGCCCGCAGGGGACGCCGCCGGTGGTGCCGTCGAGCGAGGGGGCTGTGGCGATTGCGACCGATCCCGCGCAGCCTCTTGCACCTGCTGTGGGCGAGGTGAACGCGGCGCTGAGCGCGCCGGACGGGGCCGTAAGCGGCTCGATCTTTCCCGCCGAAGAGCCTGCGCCGGTTCTGATGCCCGAGTCCTCTGGTGATGCGGGCCTGACGGAGATGTCGCCGGAGGCGGAGGCGCAGGCAGAGGCGGCCCCCGTGCCGGAGGCCGAATCCGAGGCGGAGGCCACGCCCAAGACGCTGCCCGCTCTCGGCACCATCGGCAACCGGGCCGAAGGTGTGACGACCAACCGCCTGCCCAGTCTTGGCGATCCTGCGCCCGAGGTGGCTGCTGTTGTCACAGAGCCGGAGGCGGCGGGCGGGGCGCTTGCCCGCAACCGGGTGGCTTTTGAGCCTCCCGAGGGCAAGCCGCTGATGGCGATCATCCTGATGGATGACGGGCAGAGCCCGATCGGGATCGAGGCGCTCCAGAGTTTCCCCTATCCGCTGAATTTCGCGGTCGATGTCGGCTGGTCCGGGGCGGCAGAGGCGGCGGCGCGCTATCGCGCTGCCGGGTTCGAGGTCTTGGCCATGGCCGACCTGCCAGAGGGCGCGCGCCCCGAGGATGCCGAAGTGGCGATGCAGGCGTGGTTCGCACAGGTGCCGCAGGCGGTCGCTGTGCTCGAGGGCACGGGCACCGGCCTGCAATCCAGCCGCGAGGCCACCGCACAACTGGCCCCGATCCTGAAAGAGAGCGGGCATGGGTTGGTGATGCATCCAAACGGGTTGAACACCGCGCAAAAGCTGATTGCGCGTGAGGGCGTGCCCTCGGCCAGCCTGTTCCGGGATTTCGACGGTCAGGGGCAGAATGCCGGGGCGATCCGACGGTTTCTGGATCAGGCCGCGATGCGGGCCGATCAGCAGGAGGGGGGCGTGATCATGCTGGGCCGGCTGCGGGCGGATACGATCAGCGCGCTGCTCTTGTGGGGGTTGCAGGATCGGGCCACGAGCGTGGCGCTGGCGCCGGTGTCGGCGGTGTTGAGGGCGGAATAGTCCCGGAGGGTTTGTTTCAGGATCAGGCCGCGAAAGGCCCACATCATGCCGCACCGGGGAAAGCCTGGATGGCGGATTGCCCCCACGTTACGCTCACAACCATAGCGAAAGGGCATGGCGATGATCCTCTATCCCACCTTGGAAATTCTTGACGGTAAATGTGTCACCCTGACCCGTGGACGGCTGGAAGAACCGGTGCGTTGGCATGTGGACCCGGTCGAGACTGCGCGCGGATTTGTGGCGGCGGGTGCCGAATGGATGCATCTGACGGATATGAACGGGCTGCGCGGTGAAGGCGACAATGATGATCTGATTGAGCAGATTATCCGGGCTGTTGGTATTCCGGTGCAGCTTGGGGGCGGGTTTCGCACGCGTGAGGTGGTGGAGCGTTGGATCGACAAGGGCGCGGGGCGGATCGTGCTGGGCACAATGGCCGTGCAGAACCCCGATGCGGTCAAGGCCTTGGCCAAGTATCACCCAGATCAGATCGTTGTGGCCGTTGACATCTATCAAGGGCAGTTGATGACGGATGGTTGGCGCACGGCGTCGGCCTTTGGTCCGGCTGAATTTATCGCAGCCTTTGACGGGGTGCCGCTGGCGGGTTTGTTGATTACCGATATTGATGCCGATATCGAGGATAGCGATGGCAGTCTCGGGGTGATTTCCGGGCTGGCGGCTGGCACGCGTCATGCGGTGATTGCGCGTGGCACGGTGCGCACGGTCGATGATGTGGCGCGGCTGCGCTATATCCCCAATATTGCCGGGACAATGATCGGACGCGCGCTGATGTCCAAGGATGTCGATCTGGGCGAGGCTCTGGCGGTTGCGCGGGCGGTGCCCGAGGCGAAGGCAGAGTTTCTCTGAAGCCGTGACCTCAGCCCCGCCATTGGCCGGGGCCGATGCCATCCAACGTCCATTCCCCGATGCGCCAGCGGATCAGGCGTAGCGTGGGGTGGCCGATATGGGCGGTCATGCGGCGGACTTGGCGGTTGCGCCCCTCTGAGATCGTGAGTTTCAGCCAGCAATCGGGCACGGATTTGCGAAAGCGCACGGGCGGCGTGCGCGGCCAGAGGGTTGGCGGCTCCATCCGGTCCACAAGCGCGGGGCGCGTCGGGCCGTCGTTGAGCGTCACACCCGCGCGCAGCGCCGCAAGGGCCGCATCATCGGGCAGGCCCTCGACCTGTGCGAAATAGGTTTTTTCCATTTTGAAACGGGGGTTTGCGATGCGCGCCTGAAGTTGGCCATCATCGGTCAGCAACAGCAACCCCTCGCTGTCGCGATCCAGCCGCCCGGCGGGATAGACGCGCGGCACGTCGATGAAATCCGAGAGCGTGGCGCGCGGGCTGCCCGTGCTGCCGCGATCGGTGAATTGCGACAGCACGTCATAGGGTTTGTTGAAGAGGATGAGGCGGACCATGCCCCTGTGATGCCTCAGGGGCAGGCCCGCCGCAAGCCTCAGTTATGGCCGGGGCGCAGACCCTCGCGGATCTTGTAGGTCCAGGGCAGACCGGCGTTGCGCCAGCCGTTGACCGCGCGCGCGCCTGCATCGTTGGTGTCGCCTTCAAAACCGTCCACCACGTTGTAGAGCGTCACATCAACGCCGCCTTCGACCAGTTTGGCGATGGCATCGGCGCTGCGCGACCCGGAGCGGCACATGACCAGCAGGGTATCCACGCCCGCGGCGGCATCGCTGGCCAGCCACGCCTTCATCTCATCGACGAAGGCGGGGTTGTCGATCATTTTATACATGCCCTTCTTGGCGTCGAAGGCGAGGGCGGGGTCCATCAGTTTCGACGGGATATTGGCGGCGGCGGCGGTGGCATAGCCGATCAGGTTGATCTCGGACGGGGTACGCACGTCGATGAGGGCGATATTGGGGTGGTCGGCCAGCACGCGGCCAGCATCGGCGGCGGTGATATAGAGACCGGGGGTGGTCTGTTTGCTCTTGCTCAGGGTCTCGGCGGCCACGGGCTCTTGCAGGGTCAGCGCGCCTCCGGCAATGCTGGCAAGCGGCGTGAGTGCCAAGGCGATGGCCACAAGGGCAGGGGCGGCGAATCGGGTCATGCGGATCATGGGCTTCCCTCCATTACATTCCTCAGTTGGAATGTGATGGGTCAGATTTATGACTGCAAGAGCGCGCGCGCCTTGACCTTGGTCAAATCGGATCAGCCGTTGGTGTCGCCGCCAAAGCGTGCGGCGTCGGCGGCTGCACGGCGGATGGCGTTGGATTTATGGACGGTTTCCATATATTCCGCCTCGGGGTCGCTGTCATAGACCACGCCCCCGCCGGCCTGAATATAGAGCTTCTCATCCTTGACCACGGCGGTGCGCAGGGCGATGCAGACATCCATATCGCCGCCTGAGCTGAAATAGCCGACACCGCCGCCATAGACGCCGCGTTTTTCCGGCTCAAGCTCGTCGATGATTTCCATGGCGCGCACCTTGGGGGCACCGGACACCGTGCCTGCGGGCAGACCGGCGAGAAGGGCGCTCAGCGCGTCCTGATCCTCGGCCAATTCGCCCACCACATTCGAGACGATGTGCATGACGTGGCTGTAGCGCTCGATGATGAATTTCTCGGTCGGATGCACGGTGCCGATCTTGCAGACGCGGCCTGCGTCGTTGCGGCCAAGATCGAGCAGCATCAGATGCTCGGCCAGTTCCTTTTTGTCGGCCAGAAGATCGGCCTCGAGTGCGCGATCCTCCTCGGGCGAGGCACCACGGGGACGGGTGCCTGCGATGGGGCGGATCGTCACCTCTTGGCCGAACACGCGCACGAGGATTTCGGGGCTGGCCCCGATCACCTGAAAGCCGCCGAAGTTGAAATAGAACATGAAGGGCGACGGGTTGGTGCGCCGCAAGCTGCGATAGAGGGAAAAGGGCGGCTGGCGGAAGGGTTGTGTCCAGCGTTGGCTGGGCACCACCTGAAAGATGTCGCCTGCGCGGATGTAATCCTTGGCTTTTTCCACGGCGGCCTTGTAGCCCTCTCGGGTAAAGTTCGACACAGGCGCTGCATCTTCGTGCGCCTCGCCAAGTCTGCGGCTGGATTGCGGCAGGGCGCGTTCCAGATCGCGCACTGCGTCCATCACCCGCTCGGCGGCCTGTGCATAGGCCGCGCGCGCCGATTGGCCGCTGCTGACCCAAGCGGGGGCCACCACCATGACCTCGCCCTTGACGCCATCCAGAACGGCAATCACCGAGGGGCGCAGCATCACGGCATCGGGCAGGCCAAGCGGATCGGGGTTCACATCGGGCAGGTGTTCGACCAGCCGGATCATGTCATATCCCAGATAGCCGAACAGCCCGGCGCTGGCGGCGGGCATGCCCTCGGGCAGGGCGATGCGGCTCTCGGCGATGAGGGCGCGCAGATTGTCGAGCGGATGGCCGGGCTGATCCTCGAACGCGTCGGGGTCGAACCGCGCCTGACGGTTGATGTGGCTGGCGGTGCCGTGGCAGTGCCAGATGACATCGGGTTTCATGCCGATGATGGAATAGCGCCCACGCAATTCGCCCCCGGTCACGGATTCGAGCAGGAAGGCATCGCGCGCGGCCCCCGTCAGCTTGAGCATGAGCGACACGGGCGTGTCGAGATCGGCCGCAAGCCGCGCATGCACCACCTGATTTTCGCCCGCCTCATAGGCGCGGGCGAAATCCTCGAACGACGGGGTCAGTTCCAATTGGGCGGTCCTCAGTTGAAATTGGCATGCACGGCGTTGATCGCCGCCTGATCGAGTTCGACACCCGCGCGGGTGCGGATGTCATTGGCCAGAACCTGAAAGAGATCCTGCCCCAGATCTGCGGCGGCCTGATCCTGAAGCGCGTTGCGCAGGCGGGCGAGATCCGCGTCCTCTTCTGCGGGCAGGGGCGGCGCGATGCTGCCGAGACGCAGGACAAAGAGGCGGCCCGCGCCCTCGATCACACGGATATCGCCTTCGGCCATGCCGAATACCGTGTCGATGAATTCGGCCGGTGCCTCGGGGCGGTAATCGCGGCGGGTCATGTCGGTGACTTCGGTGGCTGTCAGCCCGACATCTTCAAAGCTGGCCCCGGCGCGCAGTTCTGCAAGTTGCGGTTCCAGTTGTGCGCGCAGAGCGGCCATGGTGGCCTGCGCCCGCCAGCCGCGCAGCACGGCGTCTCGCACATCCGCAAGCGGTTGGATGCGCGGCTCCTGGGTGCCATCGAGCCGCAGGGCAAAGAGGCCGCCATCGGCGAGTTGGGCGACCTTGGGGTAGTCGCCGGTCGTCACGGCCTGCGCTGCCCGGCGGAAGCTGTCATAGCCTGCCATGCCCTCGGTCAGGCCGGGGTGCCAGTCGATGCTGCCAAGCTCCAGATCGGTTTCCCTGGCCACATCCTCGAGTGTGGCCCCCCCGGCGAGCAGGTCTTCCACTGTGTCGATCTGGGCCTCTATCACGCGGCGGGCGCGATCAGAGGCCAGTTCTTCGCGCAGGCGCGGCGCGGCGTCTTCAAAGGTCGTGACCTGCGCCGCCAGAACCGCGTTGACACGAAACAGCGCCGGACCCAGATCGGTGTCGATCGGCCCGACCACATCGCCGGCCTCTGCGGCAAACACCGGCCCAGCAGCGGCGCCAAGATCGGCGCGGCTGACATCGCCAAGGTCAACGTCGGCCATGTCCAGCCCGCGCTCGGAGACCAGCATTTCCAGCGCAATCCCGTCGTCAATACGGGCGCGGGCGCGGGTGGCGGTCGCGGTATCGGCAAAGACCAGACGTTCCACCAGCCGCCGCTCGGGCAGGTTGAAGTCAGCATCACGTTCGGCATAGGCGTCACGCAGCGCGGCCTCGTCCACCTCGACGCTGTCGAGGATCATCGCGGGCGTGATCCAGACAAAGGTGATCGACTTGGTTTCGGGCGTGGTAAAGTCAGGCAGGTGGCTCTGGTGATAGGTCTTGAGGTCATCCTCTGACGGGACCGGCAGGCCGGATTGCAGGGTGTTGCGATCCAGCACGGCAAAGGCCAGGCTGCGCCGCTCGGCCAGATAGGTCATCATCGTGTCCATGTAGGTGGTGGGCGTTTGGAGACCTGCAAGGGCAGCGGCCTGCACCAGCGTGCTGGCCGTCTCGGCGCGGATGTTGTCCTCGAACCGGGTCTCGTTCAGCCCGGCCTGATTGAGGGCAAAGCGATAAGCCTCACGGTCGAACCGACCATCCAGCCCCTGAAAGGCGGGAATGTCGAGGATCTGCTCGCGTAGATTCTCATCACCGATGGAGAGGCCAAGGCGGTTGGCCTCGTGCTCCAGCGCCGCGCGGGCCACCAGACGGCCCAGCACATCGGTATCGACCCCGGCGGCGCGGGCCTCGGCAAAGGTCATGGCGCCGCCGCGCGCGGCCTCGAGCGCGCGGATTTCGTTTTGCAGCGCGCGGGCATAGGTGGTCACGTCAATCTCGGCGGTGCCGACATTGCCGATACTGCGCAGATGGCCGCCCATGTTGGTCGCGCCGAACCCGGCAAGGCCCACGATCAAGAGGCCCATCAGAACCCACATCGCGCCCTTGGAAATACCTTTGCCTGCCATGGTGGCCCCCCTGTGTTCGTTGGTGGCTCGCGCCCTCTTTGGGCGACTGTCTACGCGCTGTCGCCGGTCGGGACAAGAGGCCAGCGGAGGGCGGCCAGCCGGTCAAAAAGCGTGTCGATGCCCGCGCGGTCGAGATTGGCGAAAGCCACGCGCAATTCACACGCGCCCTGTGGATCATCTGCGGGCCGGAACATGGTGCCGGGCAGCAGGAGGATGCTCGCCTCGGGCACCAGCGCCTGTGCCAGTTGGTTTGAGGCCATGGCGAAAGGATGCGCCATATAGGCAAAATATGCGCCGCAGCCCAAGAGCCGCCAGCCATGATCCGCCAGTTTCGGCATGTTGTCATGGATGGCCGCGCGCCGGTCGAGGATTTCGGCGCGCTCTCCGGCGAGCCATTGCCCCAGGTTGCGCATCCCCCAGAGGGCTGCGATCTGACCCAGCTGGTTGGGGCAGATGGTGACGGTGTCGAGGAACTTCTCGACCTCGGCCAGACGGGTCGGGGAGGCCACCATCGCGCCGACTCGGTGCCCGGTCAGACGGTAGGCCTTGGAAAAGGAATAGAGCTGGATGAGTGTCTCGGCCCAGTCGGGATCGTGAAAGAGGTCGTGCCCCGCGCCGGGGCGGGCATCGAAATCGCGGTAGGTCTCATCGACGATGAGGGCGATGCCGCGCTCTTGCGCCAGAGCATAGAAGGCGCGGGTGAGGTCGGCGGGATATTCCACGCCGCCCGGATTGTTGGGAGTAACAAGCACGATGGCGCGGGTGCGCGGCGTGATAAGCGCCGCCGCATGGTCCGGGTCAGGCAGGAGTTCGGCCCCGGCAGGCAGCGGCACGGCGCGCACGCCCGCCATGTCGAGCCACATTTTATGGTTGAAATACCAAGGGGTTGGAAGGATAACTTCATCCCCGTCAGTGCAGAGCGTGGTGATCGCCGCGCAAAACGCCTGATTGCAGCCCGAGGTGATGGCGACCTGAGCGGGGGCAATGCTGCCGCCATAGCTGGCGGACCATTGCGCCGCCACTTCGGCGCGCAGGTCGGGCAGGCCCAGCACGGGGCCGTAGAGATGCGCCTGCGGCTCATTCAGCGCCGCCTCGGCCACGGCACGGCGCAGCGCCTCGGGGGGCGGGGCGACAGGGGCGGCCTGGCTCACGTTGATGAGCGGGCGATGGGGCGGGAACGTCACCCCGTCGAGCCAGCGCCGCGCCTCCATCACGGGGGGCGAAAAGGTGCCGGCGGTGCGGGGCGGGTTGGCCATCTCAGGCGCCCCGGTAGGGTTCGACATATTGCAGGGCCATGTCCCACGGGAAGAAAATCCAGGTATCTTGGCTCACTTCGGTCACAAAGGTGTTGACCTGTGGGCGGCCCATCGGCTTGGCGTAGACGGTGGCGACATGCGCCAGTGGCATGTGCTGGCGCACCACCTCGAGGGTGCGGCCGGTGTCCACGAGGTCATCGACGATCAGCACGCCCGCGCCGTCGCCGATGATCGACATATCGGGGGATTTGATCACCACAGGAGCGGTCTGGCTCTGGTGGTTGTAGGATTTGACGCTGATCGTATCGACGGTGCGGATGTCCAACTCGCGCGCCACGATCATCGCGGGGGCCATGCCGCCCCGTGTGATGGCGACGACCGCCCGCCAGCCGCCCTCGGGCGTCTTGTCCTGCAATCGCCATGCAAGGGCGCGGGCGTCGCGGTGGAGTTGATCCCAGCTTACATGAAAGCCTTTTTCATGGGGGAGGCGGTCAGGCGTCATGTCTTCGCCTCCTCAGGTGGTCGAGATGTCGGGCGCATCGACGGCCTTCATGCCGACGATG
>JBLRXE010000010.1:0-18742 GCA_047920895.1 Roseovarius sp. | reverse complement strand
GCACCGCCCCATGCAGGGTGCGCGCAGGATGCGGACCTGCCCCGGATCAACGCCCTCTTCCAGCGCGGATTTCAGTGCCTGCGCGCCAGCCAGTTCGCAGCTGAGCGAATCGCAGACCCGGATCGTGAGGGCGGGCGGCGGCGTCTCGCCTTCGCGCACCACGTCAAAATGCGCGTAAAAGCTGGCGACCTCGTAAACCTCGGCTTGCGACAGGCGCAACTCTTCGGCGAGCGCGCGCAGATGCGCGGCCGACAGATGGCCGAATTTGTCCTGAATACGGTGCAGATACTCGATCAGCAGGTCGCGGCGGTGCGGCCCCTCGCCCAAGAGCGCCTGAACCTCGGCCCAGGCGCCATCCTCGAGCTGGCGCCCCTTGGGCGTGCGGCGACCCTTGCCTTTGCCGGATTTCCAGACGCCTTTGCGATCATCCAATGCCATTGCGATCATCCTCTTTCCCTGTTGCGCCCGAAACTAGCCGTCCGGGCGGAGGGCAGAGCCCTCAAAAGCGACATTTGCACCACCATTCGCGTTGATCGGGGCGCGAAATGCGGCAGGGTGCGGCAAGGAACCCCTGTGCGCGGCCCCTGCCCCGGATTAGACTGCGGCAAAACCGGGAACCGCTGATGCCGCTCTTTTCACTCGCCGCCAGTCTGCCGCTGATCCTGACCGCCTGCGCCGCGCTCTGGGGTGGGGTCTGGGGCTGGCTGGCCGTGGGCACGATCACGGTGCTGGTGTTCACGCTCGACAGGCTGATCACCGCGAGCGGCAATCGCGATCCACAGGCCGAATTTCCTGCGGCTGACCGGCTGTTGGTGATGCTGGGCCTTGGGCATTTCGCGGTGCTGGTGCTGGCGGTCTGGGCGGTTTCGGGCGAGAACGATCTTACCGCGCTCGACCGCACCCTTGTGGCCCTCGCGGCCGGGCTCACCACCGGTCAGATTTCACACCCCGTAGCGCATGAACTCATCCACCGCAGCGCCCGCGCCAAACGGCGCCTTGGGCGGCTCATCTATACCTCTCTGCTGTTTGGCCACCATGCCAGCGCGCATCTGCGGGTGCATCATGTGCATGTCGCAAGTGCCGACGATCCCAGCAGCGCGCGGCCCGGCGAAGGGTTCTACCGCTATGCGCTGCGCGCCTGGCCGGGGGCGTTTCGGGCGGGCCTTCGGGCCGAATCGCGTCTGCATGGCGCGCGTCCGCTCTGGCAACACCCCTATGCCGGCTATCTTGGCGGCGCTCTGGCCCTCCTCCTTGTCACCGCCGCCCATCTCGGTGCCTCCGGTGTGGCGGCACTTTTCTTTATCGCGGGCTATGCACAGATCCAGATCCTCCTGTCCGACTATATGCAACACTACGGCCTGCACCGCGCCCGCACCTCCGAAGGCCGTCTGGAACCGGTCGGCCCGCACCATTCCTGGAACGCGCCGCATGTGATGTCGGCGGCGATGACGCTGAACGCGCCGCGCCATTCCGATCACCATGTGACACCGCACCGCCCCTATCCGGCGCTGCAACTCGACCGCGCCACCATGCCGGTCCTGCCACATTCCTTGCCGGTGATGGCGGTGCTGGCGCTGATGCCGCCGCTCTGGCGACGCGTCATGGACCGCCGCGCCGCGCGCTGGCGCGAATCCTCTGGCGGCGCGGCAGCCGATCTGGCAGGCTGACGCCATGCGCGCCCTGATCCTGTCCTGCCTCTTTGCTTTTGTCGTGGCCCCGGCCCTGGCGCAGATGTCGGCGGAGGAATTCGACGCCTATACGCGCGGTCAGACCTTTTACTATGGCGCGGGCGGCGTGCCCTATGGCGGCGAGGAATATCTGCCCGACCGCCGCGTGCGCTGGTCCTTTCTGGATGGCGAGTGTCAGGACGGGCATTGGTATGAAGAGCGCGGGCTGATCTGCTTTGTCTATGACAACCGACCCGACCCGCAATGCTGGAGCTTTGAGCGCACCGATCAAGGGCTGATTGCACGGTTTGCCGGAGAGCGGAACCTGTCGGAACTCTACGAAGTGCGCCGCTCTGAGGCGCCCCTGATGTGTCTGGGGCCGGAAATCGGGGTGTGAGACAGCCCTCTGATGTGGCCGACGGCCGTGAACATCAATCGTCTGGAAGATACACCCGTGATGTCCCCGATGTCCGAGCATGACAGTGACCGACCCCGCCTTTTGCGCCGAGCTGGAAAACGTTCTTTGCCAGATCGACGCCAATGATGGTAACTTCTTTCATGGATGCCTCCTTCGATGAGCTTGGTTTCAACGTCCAAAGCTTGGCACATTGCGATGCCGTCGGGGAGGGAGGCATCCACTCCATCATCAGAGCCAGCGGTCAAAACCGCGCAAACAGGCCGGACACATGACTGCTTCTGACAAATGCACAAATCAGATCACAAATGTCTTGCTATGCAGGAGCAATGGCATGGACCCCGCCGTCCTCGGGTGGTGTATCTTGGAAAGGCAAGCAGGAGGGTTCATGCCATGGAAATCAAAAGGATCGGCCTTGATCTGGCCAAGTACGTTTTTCAAGTTCACGCCGTCGACAACAACGCCGAGCGGCCCCACTCGACCCACGGCATATTGACCCCAAATGAGGTCCATGCCAGCAAAACAGCACCCATGAGAATGGCAGCCTGATAGAAAACCCTGATCCACCTTAACTGGGCTGCATTCTGGTCAAAAAGCAGGACCACCTCTGAAACCCCATTTGTGCGCGGTGCGTTTTGATGACCAATGTTTCCGTCGAAGTCTTTTCTGACGCCGAAGCCTCCGAAATCCTTGCCCCGGATGAGCGGCTCTTGTGGACAGGTCGGCCAGAGTTCGGACGTGGCTTTTTTCAGCCAATCGGCGCAGAGCGGACCTATCTGATCGCCATGTGTGTTGGTGCGATCGTGATGTGGGGCACTGTTCCGTATATTTCCTCCACCACGACGAATGCGCTTTTGAACGTTTATGTGGTCTATGGTGTGGCTTCACTGGTCTTTGCTCTTACTGCGTTCGTGATGGCATCCAACAGGCAATACGTTCTATGCAATGTGCTCTACCTTGTCACGAACAAGCGGGCGATCGTTTGTCGTCGTGGGCGGAACTGGCGTTTTGGGGTCCGGCGCTACGTCGTGTCCAATCCACATTCCGTCACTTATCCTTATGAAATCAGCGCAACGCGCCCCTTTGCGTCATTAAAGATCGGCGCATTGCACGACGAACAGGAGATCCAACCATTCGGGCTTGGATTGTCCCACCCAGGTCAACCGCCCCTTTGGGGAAAACTTACTGTGCCTGTCGCTTTCGAGCAGCTTTCCGATGCCAGCGAGGTGCACGACATAATCAGAGCGAGCCTGCGGGCCCAGATGCCCGATGACCCGGACGGGTGAGCATCGGAGGGCACAGAGGAGAAACCCTTCTTGCCGGTCGCACCCTCTTTGACGTTGCCAGCCCTTGCCGACCGGCGCGCGACAATTTCACCCATCCAACACGCGTCGATCCCCGCATTTACGGCGGTTTGGTGCTTACTGGTTCGAAACTGCCCCTTTCGCCCCTGCGGCACGCCCACTATAAGGACAAACGCCCCGCCCCCCGAGTCGCGGGGCTTATCATCATTTCGGGCGACAGGGCACAGGCGCATATGTCTATATTTGATAGGATTCCCAGTCTGTTTTCATCGGACATGGCGATTGACCTGGGCACGGCCAATACGCTTGTCTACGTCAAGGGGCGCGGCATCGTCCTGTCGGAGCCTTCGGTGGTGGCCTACCACATCAAGGACGGCGTGCGCAAAGTGCTGGCCGTGGGCGAGGATGCCAAGCTGATGCTGGGCCGCACCCCCGGCAGCATCGAGGCGATCCGCCCCATGCGCGACGGCGTCATCGCCGATTTCGACACCGCCGAGGCAATGATCAAGCATTTCATCCGCAAGGTGCACAAACGCTCTACCTTTTCCAAGCCCAAGATCATCGTCTGCGTGCCCCATGGCGCGACCCCGGTCGAGAAACGCGCCATTCGCCAATCGGTGCTCTCTGCGGGCGCACGGCGGGCGGGGCTGATCGCGGAACCCATTGCCGCGGCCATTGGCGCAGGCATGCCCATCACCGATCCCACCGGCAACATGGTGGTGGATATCGGCGGCGGCACGACCGAGGTGGCGGTGCTGTCGCTCGGGGATATCGTCTATGCGCGCTCGGTGCGCGTGGGGGGCGACCGGATGGATGAGGCGATCATCAACTACCTGCGCCGTCAGCAAAACCTGCTGGTGGGCGAATCCACCGCCGAGCGGATCAAGACCAGCATCGGCACGGCGCGCATGCCCGACGATGGGCGCGGCACCTCCATGCATGTGCGCGGGCGTGACCTGCTCAACGGCGTGCCCAAGGAAATAGAAATCAGTCAGGCGCAGATCGCAGAGGCGCTTGCCGAGCCGGTGCAACAGATCTGCGAGGCGGTGATGACCGCGCTCGAGGCCACGCCGCCCGATCTGGCGGCCGACATCGTGGACCGGGGCGTGATGCTGACCGGGGGCGGTGCCCTGCTGGGCGATCTCGATCTGGCGCTGCGCGAACAGACGGGGCTGGCCGTGTCCATCGCCGATGACAGCCTCAATTGCGTGGCCCTTGGCACGGGTAAGGCGCTCGAGTTTGAAAAGCAGTTGCGCCACGCGATTGACTACGACAGCTGAACCACCCACCTTTGCCTAAAAGGGGGATTTCGTGGCCAGGGACCGGGGACAGAGCGAAGATTACAGCGGCCCGTTGAAGCGCATGCTTCTGGGGGTTGTTCTCTTTTGTCTGCTCGGGATTTTTCTGGTCTGGCGGATCGACAGCCCGCGCGTCGAGAAGTTCCGCGCGCAGGTGGTGGATCGGGTCGTGCCCTCTTTTGACTGGGCAATGGCGCCGGTCACGGGGGCGGTGAACATCCTGCGCGATTTCCAGAGCTATCAGCGCATGTATCAGCAAAATCAGGACCTGCGCCGCGAATTGCAACAGATGAAAGCGTGGAAAGAGGCGGCGCTGCAACTGGAACAGGAAAACGCGCGCCTGCTCGATCTCAACAATGTGCAGCTCGATCCTCGCCTGACCTATGTCACCGGCGTGGTCATGGCCGACAGCGGCTCGCCGTTTCGGCAATCGGTGCTGATCAACGTGGGCGCCCGCGATGGCATCATGGATGGCTGGGCGGCGATGGACGGCCTCGGGCTGGTGGGGCGGATTTCCGGGGTAGGGCGCAACACGGCGCGGGTGATCCTGCTGACCGACACCTCAAGTCGGATCCCCGTCACGATCCAGCCGTCGGGCCAACGCGCGCTCATCATCGGGGACAATTCCATCGCGCCGGTGGTTGATTTCGTCGAAGCCCCCGATCAGGTGCGCCCCGGCGACCGGGTGCTGACCTCGGGTGATGGCGGCGTGTTCCCCGCCGGGCTACTGGTGGGCCAACTGGCGGAGGACCCCGGCGGTCGGATGCGGGTGCGCATCTCTGCCGATTACGAGCGGTTGGAGTTCCTGCGCGTGCTGCGTAGCTATGAGAACGAACGCGTGACCGATCCCGGACAGGTGATTGCGCCGGCAATCCTGCCCGGTAGCGAAGCGCCCGACGGCACCCCCGTTCAAGCCGAAGCGACGGAGGCGGGAAATGGCTGATGCACTCATTCCCCGCGCCTGGATCATGCGCGCGCTCTATCTGGGGCTCTGTAGCGCCCTGCTGTTTCTGCATCTTCTGCCGCTTGCGCATACGCCGCCGAAATGGGCGGGGCCTGACCTTGTGATGGCGCTGACCTTCGCCTGGGCCGTGCGGCGCCCCGACTATGTGCCGGTGCTGTTGGTGGGGGTGGTGGCACTCGGGCTGGATCTGATGTTGCAGCGCCCGCCCGGTCTCTGGGCGGCGCTGATGGTGATTGGCACGCAGACTCTGGGCAACCGGGCGCCCACGCTGCGCGATCTGAGCTTTGCGGCAGAATGGGCCTCGGTGGCCAGCACCATGATTGCCATAACCATTGCCAACCGCGTTGTCCTGGCCATTCTGATGGTGGATCAGGCCCCGCTTGGCCTCAGCCTGACACAACTTCTGACCACATTGATCGCGTATCCTGCCATCGCAATTCTGTCCCACGTCCTCTTTGGCGTGCGCAAACGCGCGCCCGGTGATGTCAACGCCGCGGGGCTGCGCCCATGAGACGCCCCCCCCGCGACACCGCCGAGAGCCAGCGCCGGATCACCCGGCGCGGACTGATCGTGGGCGGGCTGCAACTGGGCGTGATGGGCGCGCTCGCGCTGCGCATGCGCTACATGCAGCTCGAACAGGCCGATCAGTTCCGTCTGTTGGCCGATGAGAACCGCATCAACGTGCAGCTCATCCCGCCCACACGCGGCCGCGTTTTCGACCGCGAGGGGCGGATCATCGCCGAGAATGTGCCCAGCTACCGCATCACCATGATCCGTGAACAGGCCCGCGATGTGGACGAGGTCATCGCCCGGCTGGCGCGGCTGGTCGAGCTTGACCCCGGCGAGCTGGACAAGGCCCGCCGCGAACTGACCGAACTGCGCGGTGACACGCCCGTGACCATCGCGGACCGCGTCACATGGGAGGACATCAGCCGCGTCGCCGTCAACGCCCCCGCCCTGCCCGGGGTGCATCCCGAGGTGGGGCTGTCGCGCCGCTATCCGTTGCGGGGGGATCACGCGCATGTGGTGGGATATGTCGGGACGGTCAGTGACCGCGATCTGGAACGGATCGACGCGCCCGAACAGCTCTTGCGGCTGCCCCGGTTCCAGATCGGCAAGATCGGGCTGGAGGCGCAACGCGAAAACCTCTTGCGCGGCTCTGCGGGGACGCGGCGGGTCGAGGTCAACGCCTCGGGGCGCGTGATGCGCGAGTTGGACCGCCAAGAGGGACAGCCGGGCGCCGACATCCAACTGACGCTCGACAACGCGTTGCAATCCTACACCAACGCCCGCCTGGATGGCGAAAGCGCGGCGGTGGTTATGATCGACTGCGAGACAGGCGATATTCTGGTTTGTGCTTCCTCGCCCAGCTATGATCCCAACCTCTTTGTGCGTGGCATTTCCGTGGCTGACTACCGCGCATTGCTCGACGATCCCTATCGCCCCCTGCCCAACAAGGCGGTGCAGGGCATCTATCCTCCGGGGTCCACCTTCAAGATGGTGACGGCCCTTGCGGCGCTCGAGGCGGGGGATGTCTCGCTTCAGGATACGGTTTATTGCCCCGGTCACATGGAAATCAGCGGCCGTCGCTTTCATTGCTGGAAACGCGGTGGCCACGGAAATATGGATTTCCACCTGTCCATGCGCGAAAGCTGCGACGTCTATTATTACGACCTTGCCTTGCGCACCGGCATCGAGAAAATCAGCGCCATGGCCGAGCGACTTGGGCTTGGGGTGCAATTCGATCTGCCCATGACCAGCGTGGCCAAGGGGCTGGCGCCGACGCGCGAATGGAAAGTGGCCAATCGTGGCGAGCCGTGGGTCGTGGGCGACAGCGTCAATACCTCGATCGGGCAGGGGTTCGTGCTGGCCTCGCCGCTGCAACTGGCGGTGATGACGGCGCGTCTGGCTACCAGCCGCAGCGTCATGCCGCGCCTGATCAAATCCATTGACGGGATCGAACAACCCTCGGGTCACGGCGACCCCATTGGCGTCAATGAAAACCTGATGCGCGAGGTGCGGCGCGCCATGTTTGCCGTCACCAACAGCAATCGCGGCACCGCCTACCGTAGCCGCATCATCGAGGATGCCTTTCGCATGGCAGGCAAGACGGGCACCAGCCAGGTGCGCAACATCTCGACTGGCGAACGCGCGACCGGGGTGCTCAGCAACAGTGCTCTGCCGCGCGAACAGCGCGATCATGCGCTTTTCGTCAGCTTTGCCCCCTATGATGAGCCGAAATACGCCGTGGCGGTGGTGGTCGAACATGGCGGCGGCGGATCGACCGCGGCAGCGCCGATTGCCCGCGACATCACCCTTCAGGCCCTCTATGGTGACGACCCGCCACTGGCCGCCTATCCCGAGGCCGACCGCCCGCGGATCAAGGCGCAGCAGGACAAACTGCGTGCGACACGATCCCGCCCGCAACAAGGGGACAGCGACCGCGCATGAGCTATCTCGAACACTCCATCAAGACCGCCCCCTCGGGCGCGCGCAAGATCCTCTACCTCAACTGGCCTCTCGTGGTCTTGCTCTGCGCTGTCGCAGGCGTCGGGTTTCTCATGCTCTACTCGGTCGCGGGGGGAAATCTCGCGATCTGGGCCGAGCCGCAGATGAAACGCTTTGCGCTCGGGCTGGCGGTGATGCTGGTCGTGGCCATGGTGCCGATCTGGTTCTGGCGCAACATGTCCCTTTTGGCCTATCTCATTTCCCTTGCCTTGCTGGTCGCTGTGGCGCTTGTCGGGGTCGAGGGCAAGGGCGCGCAACGGTGGATCGACATCGGTTTCATGCGGCTGCAACCCTCTGAACTGGTCAAGATAACGCTGGTGATGCTGCTGGCTGCCTATTACGACTGGTTGCCGATGTCGCGGGTATCGCGGCCTATCTGGGTGCTCATTCCGGTGGGCCTGATCCTGACCCCGGTTGCCCTCGTGCTGCGCCAGCCCGATCTGGGCACGTCGATCCTCCTCTTGGCGGCGGGGGGCGTGGTGATGTTTCTGGCGGGTGTGCATTGGGCCTATTTCGCGACCGTGATCCTTGCGGCGGTTGGCCTGATTTTTGCCGTGTTGAAGAGTCGCGGAACTGACTGGCAACTCCTTGAAAACTATCAATACCGTCGCATTGATACCTTTATAAATCCCGAAAATGACCCGCTTGGCGCAGGCTATCACATCACCCAATCCAAGATCGCCCTTGGCTCTGGCGGCTGGACCGGGCGGGGCTTTATGCAGGGCACGCAATCGCGGCTCAACTTCCTGCCAGAGAAACAAACCGATTTCATCTTTGTGACTTTGGCCGAGGAATTCGGCTTTATCGGCGGTATTTCCATTCTCGGGCTTTACGCCCTGATCCTCGTCTTTTGCGTGTCTTCCGCCTTTAGCAACAAGGATCGCTATTCCTCCCTGCTGATCCTTGGGGTAGCGATGACCTTCTTTTTGTTCTTCGCGGTCAATATGGCGATGGTCATGGGGCTGATGCCCGTGGTTGGCGTGCCGCTGCCGCTGGTCAGCTATGGCGGATCGGCGATGCTCGTGCTCATGGTGGGCTTTGGCCTTGTCCAGAGCGCCCATATCCACAAACCAAGGTAGGACCCATGATGCCCAATATCCTCTTCGCGGCGCGACCCGAACAGTGGGAAATCTATGAAATCCCTTTGAAATCAGCACTTTCAGAGGCGGGCATGACCGCCAATCTTGCCCTCGGGTTCGATCCTCAAGACGTGGATTACATGGTCTATGCCCCCAACAGCGCGGTACAGGATTTCACCCCCTATACCCGCCTCAAGGCGGTGTTGAACCTATGGGCTGGGGTTGAGAATATCGTTGGAAATCAAACGCTAAAGGTTCCCTTGGCGCGGATGGTCGATCATGGGCTGACGCAAGGGATGGTGGAATGGGTCACGGGCCATGTGCTGCGGCATCATCTGGGGATGGATGCGCATATCCTTGGCCAAGACGGGGTTTGGCGTAAGACAATCCCGCCACTGGCCGAGGATCGCCGGGTCACGGTGCTGGGTCTGGGGGTGCTGGGACAGGCCTGCGCCAAGGCGCTTCAGGGCCTCGGATTTCCGGTCACGGGCTGGGGGCGCAGCGCGCGCGCGGTGCCGGGGATTACCTGTCTCTCGGGCGATGAGGGGCTAGAGACGGCGTTGCAACATGCTGAAATCCTTGTGCTTTTGCTGCCACTGACGGCCGAGACCAAGAACCTGATGAACACTGAGCGGCTGGCCATGCTGCCCAAGGGGGCGATGATCGTGAACCCCGGACGCGGGCCGCTGATTGACGATGACGCGCTTTTGGCTGCGCTTGACACAGGGCATGTCGGCCATGCGACGCTGGATGTGTTCCGGGTGGAGCCGCTGCCGCCCGAGCATCCCTATTGGGCGCATCCGCGCGTGACGGTGACACCGCATATCGCGTCGGAAACGCGGCCCATCACGGCGGCGCGGGTGATCATCGAGAATGTCCGGCGCGGCGAGGCGGGAGAGCCGTTCTTGCATCTGGTGGACCGAGCCAAGGGCTATTGATCCCGGCTAACTATCTGAGAAGGGGCGGTTTATCCGGGTCAGAGCCGGGGGCCGCGCGGGCCGATGGCCGGGGCGGTTCGGGCAGATCAAAGCGCAAACCGCACTGTGCCAGACGGGCCGCGACCGGATCTGAGGCGGCAAAGAAGGCTACGTCAAGTGCCGCCGCCTCAAGCCCTGAAAAGATCAGAACCTCAGACACAGCACGGGCCAATGCGCTCTGCGCCTCGGGGGGGGCGCCGACAAAGCCCAGTAAATGCCCCTGCGCGCCGGTGTCATAGGTCACGCGGGCGAGATAGGCGAGGTCCGCGAGCCCCGCCATGCTGGCCAACCGCGCGTCGAGCGCCAAGAGTAGGTTTTCCGGCAAGCCTTTGGGTGCGCTCAGTTTTTCCGGTCTCGCCTCAATCTCTGCGGGGGCATCTGACAGGGTTTCGGCCAGCCAATCCACCGCCTCGGGCGGGAGCAGGATTGATGAGGGGGCAACCTCGAGATTGACGCCAAGGCCCACGCCTTGTCCCGCCAGCATGGTGGCGATACTGCGCCCGCTGAGCGCCGCATAGGGCACGATCCGGCCTGCGAATTGCGCCAAGCGGTCCTCTCGGTCGAATACGAGGACAAATGAATTGTCTGATAAATCAAAGACTTCCGGGTCGAGTTGGTCGCCGTCCGCCTCGGACTTCAGCAAGAGATACAATTCGCTTGCGGCCAAGGTTTCATAAAACCGCAAGCGGGCGGTGGCGTCCTCGGGCGCGGCCTCCATCGCGGCATGGGTGGTGTCGAGCGGGGTCAGGTCAGTCATGGATAACCCTTTGAATTTGTGCGCGTAATTCCGGCAGAACCTCGGCCTCGAACCACGGATGTTTCCTGAGCCAAGCGGTATTGCGCCACGAGGGATGCGGCAAGGTGAAAATCCGCGGTGCATGGTCGCGCCATGCGCGCACGGTGTCGGTAACGCCGGTCTTGACGCCCAAGTGATATTTATGGGCATAGCCGCCCACCAGCACGGTTAGTTTCACCTTATCAAGGGCTTGCATGACGCGGGCGTGCCATGTGCGGCCACAGATGCGGGGCGGCGGCAGGTCTGATCCCTTGGCGTCATAGCCGGGAAAGCAAAAGGCCATCGGCACAATCGCCACGCGGGATTTATCGTAGAATTCACAATCGCTTAGCCCCAGCCACTCGCGCAATCTATCGCCGGAGGGATCATCAAACGGCTTGCCTGATTGATGCACCCGCAGCCCGGGTGCCTGTCCGGCGATGAGCAGGCGGGCGGAGGGGCTAAACCATGCCACAGGGCGGGGATCATGGGCTGTATGGGTGGCGGCGAACCGATCCGCGCAGAGGCGGCAGGCGCGGATTTCCGAACCGAGGTCAGACATTACAAACCTTACGCTTTGTAAGGGGATTTTGTAAGGTCCGGGGTCATGTGAGGATCACCCCCGCCGCCGTCATCCCCGCCTCTGCCGCCGCAAGCGATCCGCCGAGGTCGATGCCCCGCGACAAATCGCGCCGGACGGTGACGCGGTAGCCCAGACGGGCGGCATCGAGGGCCGAGTAATTGACGCAGAAATCGGTCGCAAGGCCGACCATGGTCAGGTCGGTGATGCCGCGCGTTTGCAGATAGCCGTGCAGCCCGGTGGGGGTGGTGCGGTCATTCTCGAAAAACGCCGAATAGCTGTCGATGGCGGGATTGAACCCTTTACGCAGGATGAGATCAGCGCGCGCTGTGTTGAGGTGATCGTGAAAATTCGCGCCATGGCTGCCCTGAACGCAATGGTCGGGCCAGAGCACTTGGGGGCCATAGGGCATCTGGGTCATCTCGTAGGGAGACTTGCCCGGATGAGATGTGGCGAAAGAGGAATGGCCCGAGGGATGCCAATCCTGTGTCAGGATCACCGCCGGAAATTCGGCCATGAGGGCGTTGATGCCGGGCACGATCCGGTCGCCCTCTGGCACGGCGAGGGCTCCGCCGGGGCAGAAGTCATTTTGCAGGTCGATCACGATCAGGGCGGATGTCATGGCGGGTCTCCTTTGCCTCTCTAGGGGTAGGCAGAGCAGGCCTGCGCGTCAATGGCGGCGGATTGTCCTCTTGCGGGCAATTGTGCTGCGGCGTAAATCGCGCGCCATGTATACGATTGCAGCACTCTATCATTTCACCCGGTTCGACGATCCTGCCGCCGTGCAGGGGCCGCTACAGGCGCTGTGCGAGGCGGAAAAGATCAGCGGATCGCTTTTGCTCGCACGAGAAGGGATCAATGGCACGATTGCCGGGCCTGCGGCGGGAATTGCCGCTGTGCTGGCGCATATTCGCGCGCTGCCCGGCTGCGACGGTCTGGAGTGGAAGGAAAGCGCGGCCTCGACGCAGCCCTTTCGTCGGATGAAGGTTCGGCTCAAGAAAGAGATCGTGACCATGGGCCAGCCGGATGTCGATCCGCGCGCCCGTGTTGGTCATTATGTCGAGCCTGCCGCGTGGAATGATCTGATCCGCAGCCCCGATGTGGCGGTGATCGACACGCGCAACGATTACGAGGTGGCGATTGGCTCCTTTGAGGGGGCGGTCGATCCGCAGACCGCGACATTCCGCGATTTCCCGGCGTGGTGGGAAGAGAACAAGCACCGCTTTCACAACAAGCGGATTGCCATGTTCTGCACCGGGGGTATTCGCTGTGAGAAATCCACCAATTACCTGTTGGGGCAAGGGGTGGAGGAGGTCTATCACCTCAAGGGTGGTATCCTGAAGTATCTCGAAGAGGTGCCGGAGGCGCAGAGCGCGTGGCAGGGGGAATGTTTCGTGTTCGATGGGCGGGTGTCGGTCGGTCATGGGCTGAAAGAGGGCCCGCATCGGTTGTGTCATGCCTGTCGGCGGCCGATCCTGCCCGCCGATATGGCGCGGGCCGAGTATGAAGAGGGTGTGGCCTGTCATCACTGCGTGGGGGAGACCAGCGCCGAGGACAAGGCGCGGTTTCGCGAGCGGCAAAAGCAGATGGGTTTGGCCGAGGCACGGGGCGAGCGGCATATCAGGATCGTTCACGAAGGGTGACGGGGGCGGTTGGCCAATGCGGCAAGCCGCGTGGTGCCCGCCCGAGGGGGCGGTCGGGCGCTGCGCGGCGGTGCCTGCGGCACCTTGATTCCGCGCGAGGGCCAAAGTTCCGCCCCTTACCCCTTTTGCCCAATCTTAGGTTCTGTCCCGGCCTTGATCCGGGCGATGTTTTCGCGGTGACGCCAGAAGACCAGCAGCGACAGCACAAACGCCAGGATCATGCCCGTGCCGTATCCCAGCACCACCATCCAGCCGGTCGAGAGCGCCGCCGCCATGATCGCCGCCTTGGACGAGACCCGCGTGACAAGTGCCGTCACCAGCCATGTGGCGCAAGACGCAAGACCCACCGGCCATGCCAGTGCTAGAAAAATCCCGAGGAATGTGGCAACTCCCTTGCCGCCGCGAAAGCCGAGCCAGACCGGGTAGCAATGCCCGATAAAGGCGCTGAGCGCCGCCAGTTGCGCCGCATCCTCGCCTGCCATGGCGCGCGCCAAGAGCACCGCCACCGCCCCTTTGCCGCCATCGAGCAGGAGCGTCAGCGCGGCGGCGGTCTTGTTGCCGGTGCGCAGCACGTTGGTGGCCCCGATATTGCCCGATCCGATCTCGCGCAGGTTGCCAAGGCCCATGACGCGCGCCAGCACCATGCCAAAGGGGATGGAGCCCAGAAGATAGCCGATCACGGTCCAGAGGACGAGGAGCGGGATGGAGGTTTCGATCAGGGGCATGTGTCGGCCTCAAATACGCGGGTGCCTGCGACATAGGTTGCGCAAACCTTACCTTGCAGGCGCGCGCCGTCAAAGGGGGTGTTCTTGGATTTTGACCGGAGCGCGAAACGGTCGAGAACAAAGGGCTTCATCGGATCGAAAATGACCAGATCGGCCGGCGCGCCGATGCTGAGCCGACCCGAGGCCAGCCCCAGCCGTTTGGCGGGGTTGAGCGACATGGCGCGGAAAAGTGCCGGAAGATCGAGCGCCTCGGCATGGTAAAGCCGGAGCGCCACGGGCAGCAGGGTTTCGAGCGCCACGGCACCGCTCGCCGCCTCTTCAAAGGGCAGGCGTTTGGATTCCTCGTCCTGCGGCGTGTGCATGGAGGAGATGATGTCGATCAGCCCCTCGCGCAGCGCCTCGATCACGGCCTGGCGGTCATCCTCGGAGCGGAGCGGTGGTTTGATTTTGAAGAAGGTGCGGTAATCCGACACGTCAAGCTCATTCAAGGTGAGATGATGGATCGAGGTGCCTGCGGTGATGTCGAGCCCGTTCTTCTTGGCCCGCGCCAAGGCGGGCAGCGCGCGGGCAGTGGTGATCTGGTCGGCGTGATAGCGCGCGCCGGTCATTTCCAGAAGGGCGATGTCACGGTCCAGCCCCATCCGTTCAGCCATGGGCGAGACAGCGGGCAGACCGCGCAGAGAGGCGAATTTGCCAGAGGTCGCCGCCGCCCCGGCGCTCAGGCCGGGGTCTTGCGGGTGGCCGATAACGAGCGCGCCCAGACTGCGGGCATAGGTCAGCGCGCGGCTCAGCACCTTGGTATCGCTGACCACATGGTCGCAATCGGTAAAGGCCACGGCACCTGCATCCATGAGAAAGCCGATTTCGGTCATCTCGCGGCCCTGCCGCCCCTTGGTCAGCGCGGCCATGACCAGCACCTTGACCGGCGAGGCCTCATTGGCGCGGCGGGCGACGAATTCCAGCACTTCGGGGCTGTCGATGGCGGGGGATGTATCGGGGCGCGTGACCATGGTGGTGACACCGCCCGCCGCCGCCGCAAGGCCCGCAGAGCGATAGCTTTCCTTGTGCCGCTCGCCCGGCTCGCAGACCTTGACGCCGATATCGACGATGCCGGGGGCAAGGCAATGGCCGCCACAGTCGATCACGGTTTCGGCCTGCGGTGCGTCCTCTGTGCCGCGCGCAATGATCACGCCCTTGTCGATCAGGAGCCAGCCGGGGGAATCCGTTCCTGCCTCGGGGTCGATCAGGCGGGCATTGGTGAAAAGGGTTTGGGTCATACTGTTATTTTCCTTAGGCTCCGGCACGGCTCATCCCGCCACCCAGACCATTACGACGGTCAGCGCCGCGATCAACAGAAGGGCGGCCATGGCGATCTTGCCGGACATGCGTGGGTCTTTGGGGTCCTGCATCCTGTCCTCTTATAAACCAACGGCGGCGCGAATCCGCGCCTCAACGCCGGTGCGGTCGGCCTGATACTTGATCAGGTGCTTGTCGCCCGTGGTGGTGATCACCTGCACGGCGCTTCCAAGGCTGCGCACCGTCCTGATCTCGGACAGATACACCGCGCGCCTCTGCGGTCCCAACAAGCGCCGGTCGGTCAGATCCCAGCGCGCCGTCAACTCGTCCGAGGCCACATAAAAGCCGCGCACGGCAATCGCCGCAAGCCCCCCCACCGCGCCGGTCCAGACATGCGGATTGCCGATCGCCCAGAGGATGCCCATGCCCAGCGCCATCGCCCCCGCCGCAAGCCAGGCATGGTCGCGTTGATAGGCGCTGCGGTCGGGGTGAAAGCTGTGGATCACGCGCTCGCCCGGATCGAGCGGCGTGGTCGGGGTCATGGAATGGATCAGCCCCTCGCTCATAATTTCACAGCGAGGCCAATGGCGATGGCCGCGCCGATGGCCATGAGTGCCAGCACGGCAAAGGCCATGAGCCGCAACCGACCCGCACCTTGCGGGCGGGCGTTGGCACGAGGGGTGAGCAGGCCGTCGGCCCCGCCGCTGGGCAGGGGGACAAAGCGCGCGGGGGCCACATCCTCGGAAAAGCGCGCGACGAGGCGCAGGGGGGCGCACGGGCGCATTTCCTGTGCGCGCCCCTCAAAGGCGCGCGAGGGCAGGATCAGCACGCGCCCCTGGAGGCCGTTGACCTGAGGCCGCATCGGCGCGAGTTCACCCGGCGCAATGCCATGCCCTTCGGCCAGATAATCGGTAAGCGTCATGCCTTGCAGATCGGCCAGATCGAAAAGCTCGATTTCGGAGGTTTTCAACGCGCTCGCGCCCAAGGCGTCGAGGATGGCCGTATCGGGATGCGGCGTGGCGCGGTCCTCGTCCACGGCAAAGAGGCGCACCACATGCGCCTCGCTGGCCGGGATGCGCAGAACCGTGCTCATGCCGCAGCCCGGCGGGCGCGCAGGTTGCGCGCGAGCAGGTCCATCGCGGCCATGCGCACGGCCACGCCCATCTCGACCTGATCCTGAATGACCGAGCGGTTGATGTCATCGGCAATCTCGCCATCAATCTCGACGCCGCGATTCATCGGGCCGGGGTGCATGACGATGGCATCCGGCTTGGCATGGGCCAGCTTTTCGGCATCAAGGCCATAACGGTGGTAATATTCGCGTTCGGACGGGATGAAACCGCCGTCCATGCGTTCCTTTTGCAGCCTCAGCATCATCACCACATCGGCGCCCTCCAGCCCGCGGCGCATGTCGTCATAGACCTCGACGCCAAAGGCGTCGATGCCCGCAGGCATGAGCGTGGGCGGGCCAATCAGGCGGACGCGGTTTTCCATGCGCCCCAACAGCAGGATATTCGACCGCGCCACGCGGCTATGCGCGATGTCGCCACAGATCGCGATGGTCAGCCGGTGCAGCCGCCCCTTGGCGCGGCGGATCGTCAACGCATCCAAGAGCGCCTGTGTGGGATGTTCGTGGCGCCCGTCGCCGGCATTGAGCACCGCGCAGCGCACCTTTTGCGCCAGCAGGTCCACCGCGCCGGAATGCGGATGGCGCACCACCAGAAGATCGGGATGCATCGCGTTGAGCGTGAGGGCGGTATCAATCAGGGTTTCGCCCTTTTTGAGGCTCGAGGCCTGCATCGCCATATTCATCACATCCGCGCCCAGACGTTTGCCCGCCAGTTCAAAACTGGCCTGCGTGCGGGTGGAATTCTCGAAGAACATGTTGATTTGCGTCAGCCCCGCCAGCGCATCGCCATGTTTGGTGGTGCTGCGGTTGAGGGTCACATAATCTTCGGCCAGATCAAGGATCGCGGTGATATCCGCCGGGGACAGCGGCTCGATCCCCAAGAGATGCGCGTGTGGAAATGTCATGCCGCCCTCCAGAGCCGTTCCGCCCTGCTTTGTAAGACCGCAGGTGTCGCAGGGCAAGGCGCGGAATGCGCGCAGGTGTCTGCCTTTCATCGTTCTGCAAATACTCAAACTCCGGACCATCCACGGGCGCGCGATCATGGCTCTTTCACCGGGGCGCGCCACGGGGTAGCGTCGCGCCCATGGAATCGATGCTCCGCCCCCATGATGCCTTGGCCAGTCTGATCTGGCAGATCGAGCTTGGCGCGACCGAGGCGATTGGCGATGCGCCGGTCAACCGCTATGAGTTGCCGGAGAAAGTCGCGAAGCCTGCGGCGGCGGCAAAGACCCCTGAGCGGCCTGTCGCGAGTGCTGCGCTGGCCACGCCCGCTGGCGTCGATCCGGTGGCGGCGGCGCAGGTGGCGGCAGGCGCGGCTATGGATCTAGAGGCGCTGCGCGCGGCCCTTGGGGCCTATCCGCATTGCGACCTGCGGCGCGGGGCGCGCAATCTGGTGTTCAGCGATGGCAATCCGGCGGCGCGGGTGATGATCATCGGCGAAGCGCCGGGCCGGGACGAGGATATGCAGGGCAAGCCCTTTGTGGGCCGCGCCGGGCAATTGCTCGACCGGATGCTGGCGGCGATTGGGCTGACGCGCGGGGCAGAGGCACCGCGAGAGGCGGTCTATATCACCAATGTCCTGCCGTGGCGGCCCCCGCAGAACCGCGACCCCAATGCAGATGAAATAGCCATGATGCGCCCGTTTGTGGCGCGGCATGTGGCCTTGGTGAACCCGGCGGTGATCGTGCTGATGGGCAATATCAGTTGTGAGGCAGGCCTTGGCCGGCACGGCATCATGCGGTTGCGCGGGCAATGGGCCGAGGCCTATGGCAAGCCTGCGCTGCCGATGCTCACGCCTGCCGATCTCTTGCGCACGCCTGCGGCCAAGCGCGAGGCCTGGGCCGATCTGCTGACGCTCAAGGCGCGGTTGCGAAAGGCGGGCAAATGATTGTCGATCCCTTGATCCTCTTGGCGTTCATCCCGGCGGGTCTTGCGCTCAACCTCACGCCGGGGGCGGATATGATGTTCTGTCTTGGTCTGGGATTGCGTGCGGGGCCGCGCCCGGCGCTGGCGGCGAGTGCCGGGATTTCGGCGGGGGGCATGGTGCATGTGACGCTGGCGGGGCTGGGGCTGGCCGCCGCGATTGCCGCCCTGCCGGCGGTTCTGGACGTGATCCGCTGGCTCGGGGTGGGGTATCTCATGTGGCTGGCCTGGGGCGCGTTGCGGATGGGGCCGCTGCGCCCTGACGCGCGGGTGATGGGTGTGGTCCGCGCCTTTCGGGAGGGGATGATGGTGAACCTGCTCAATCCCAAGGTCATTCTCTTTGTGCTGGCCTTTGTGCCGCAATTCGTTGATCCCGCACGCGCCATCCTGCCGCAGTTCCTGATCTTTGGCTTGATCCTCGCGGTGGGTGGGTTTGTGATCAATGGCGCGGTCGGGGTG
>JBLRXE010000009.1:0-19139 GCA_047920895.1 Roseovarius sp. | reverse complement strand
ACGCCAAGAAAGTTGTCATTCTGGGTGGTGGTCCCAACCGTATCCGTCAGGGGATCGAGTTCGACTATTGCTGTTGCCATGCCTGTTTCGCCCTGTCCAAGGCGGGGTATGAAACGATCATGATCAACTGCAACCCCGAGACGGTTTCGACCGACTATGACACCTCGGACCGCCTCTATTTCGAACCGCTGACCTTTGAGCATGTGATAGAAATCCTGAACAAGGAACAGGAGAACGGCACCCTGCATGGGGTCATCGTGCAATTCGGCGGGCAAACGCCGCTCAAACTCGCCCGCGCGCTCGAGGCTGAGGGGATTCCGATTCTCGGCACCACGCCCGACGCGATTGATCTGGCCGAAGACCGCGAGCGGTTTCAGGCACTCGTGACCAAGCTGGGCCTCAAACAGCCGCATAATGGCATTGCCAGCACCGGGGCGCAGGCGCTGGCCATTGCCGAGGACATCGGCTTTCCGCTGGTAATCCGCCCCTCCTACGTTCTGGGCGGGCGCGCGATGGAGATCGTGCGCGACATGGCGCATCTCGAGCGTTACATCAACGAGGCGGTCGTGGTCTCGGGTGATAGCCCTGTGTTGCTCGACAGCTACCTTTCGGGCGCCATCGAATGCGACGTGGACGCGCTTTGTGACGGCAGCCGCGTGCATGTGGCCGGCATCATGCAGCATATCGAGGAAGCGGGCGTGCATTCGGGCGATTCCGCCTGCTCGCTGCCGCCCTATTCCCTGAGCAAGGCGACCATCGCCGAGATCAAGACACAGACCGAGGCACTCGCACTCGCGCTCAATGTCGTGGGTCTGATGAACGTGCAGTTCGCGGTCAAGGGTGACGATATTTACCTGATCGAGGTGAACCCCCGCGCCAGTCGCACCGTGCCCTTTGTCGCCAAGGCGACCGACAGCGCCATTGCCTCGATCGCGGCGCGTCTCATGGCGGGCGAGTCTTTGGCCGCCTTCCCGTTCCGTGGTCCCTACCCCAAGGATACCAAGCCCGGCACCCTGCCGATGGCCGATCAGATGACGCTGGCCGATCCCAACATGCCTTGGTTCTCGGTCAAGGAGGCGGTGCTGCCCTTTGCCCGCTTCCCCGGCGTGGACACGATCCTTGGCCCCGAAATGCGCTCTACCGGCGAGGTGATGGGCTGGGATGTGTCCTTCCCGCGCGCCTTCCTCAAGGCGCAGATGGGCGCAGGCGTGGACCTGCCCGAGAGCGGGCGCGTGTTCGTGTCAATCAAGGACATGGACAAGCAGCCGCAGATGATCGAGGCAGCACAGGTGCTGGTCGATCTCGGGTTCGAGATCATCGCCACGCGCGGCACGGCGGCCTTTCTCTCCGGGGCGGGCATTGCCTGTGAGATCGTGAACAAGGTCTATGAGGGGCGCCCGAATATCGTGGACCTGCTCAAGGACGGGCAGATCGCCCTTGTGATGAACACGACAGAAGGCACGCAGGCGGTCGAGGACAGCCGCGAAATCCGCTCGGTCGCGCTCTATGACAAGATCCCCTATTACACGACGATGGCTGGCTCGCACGCAGCCGCCCTTGCCATCAAGGCACGGCAAGAGGGGGAATTGACAGTTCTGCCCTTGCAGGGCAGCACCGCCTGAACCATCAAACCACGTTATCAGGCAATAGATCAAAGCGGCGCGCTATTGGCGGGCCGCTTTTCGTTTGCGCCACGACAATGCCTATGCAATGTATATACACTGCATAGGCATTGTGCTATCTTGCTTCAGATTAAGGGATACCGCACATGCCGGACGAACTGCAGACCAAGAGCGCGCGCAAGGACAGTCAACTGATCCTGCGCATCAATGGCAAGGCTCGGGACGAGTTCGTGGCCCTTTGCGAGGCTCTGGATACAAGTGCGGCACGCGAAATCCGCGCCTTCATTCGCAGCTTTGTCGAGGCACATGCCGCACAAGTGCCACTGTCCCGTCCGGCAGGGGACGGCACCGATAACGTGGCCGATATTCAACCCAAAAAACGCAAGGCCAAACGCGGCAAGAAACGAAAATGACCGCCTTTGCAATACAGGCGCGGGTGAAAGATACCGCCCGACACAGCACCTGTGAATCGTAAGAAACCCGCAACTCTACAGGACAACGACCATGTCAGACATCAACGACATTCCCGGCGTCGGCCCCGCAATTGCCCTTGGCCTCGCCAACATCGGCATCACCACAACGCAACAGTTGAGCCAAGCCGATGTGGCAACGCTGACCCAAGTGCGCGGCATCTCCGAAGCGCGCGCCGAGCGGTTTATCACCTTGGCCGAAATGGCTCTCGCCGCTCCAGAGATGCCTGAGACGGCTCCGGTCCGCACGAATAAGACCGAGGGTACCAAGCCATCCAAGGACAAATCGAAGTCGAAGAAGGGCAGCGACAACAAAGGCAATAAGGCCAAGAAGAAAAAGAAAGCAAAAAAAGAGAAGAAGGCCAGAAAAAGCAAGAAGAAGAAATAACTCTGACTTTGTTGAACGGGCGGCAGATTGCATAGCGCAATCTGCCGCAGTCATTTTACCAAGGCGCGAGCTCGTTATGACCGCGTTCATATTCTCGCCGATTTTCCCACATTCCCGACCAGAATGTCCCCTGCTATGCGCAAGGTCAAACCTGCCGAGTTCTCCCCGATAACATCATTGGAGCAGTCGCTCACCTCGCCCCTCATTATTGTAGACAATATGTATTTTAATTGCTATTGATCCCACTGAAGCAGTGTCAGCACATCGTGGTTGCGCATCAGCACGGGGGGATTTGCCATGAGTGACGGATCAATCAGCCGCAAGGCGCGTTGTGTCGAGGACATGCGGCGGCGCATTCTGACGCAGGAGTTCGCGCCGGGTGGATATCTGGACGAAGCGGAGCTGGCGGAGACCTATGGTATTTCGCGCCCGCCGCTGCGCGAGGTGCTGAACCAGCTTGCAGGCGAAGGCTATCTTGTCCTGCACAAGAACCGTGGTGCGCAGGTGGCACCGATGACGCACAAGACCCTGCGCAATTTCTTCATGGCGGCGCCGATGCTCTATGCGGCGGTGTCGCGTCTGGCTGCCGAACACGCGACCCCGGCACAGATCATGCGCCTCAAGGATGCCCAGGCCCTCTTTCGCAAGGCGATCCGTGAGGGCGATACAGCCGAACGCGCGCTGATGAATCAACGCTTTCACACGATTATCGGCGAGATGGCCGACAACGAATTCCTCACCCCCAGCCTGCGCCGCCTACTGATTGACCACACGCGGATCGGCATGTCCTTTTACAACCCCCGCAATCAGTCCTTGGCGGCGCAGCGCAACATCGCGGCGGATCAACATGATCAGTTCATCGCGCTGATAGAGCGGGGCGATGCCGATGTCGCTGCACAGCTCGCGCTGGATCATTGGGAACTGTCGCGCGCCGAGATCGAAACATTCGCAACACCCGCCGGGATGCAGATCCCGCTTGGCCGCGCGCCGGGCGATATGGGCAAGAAAGGAACCTCATGAAATTCGACGGCATCTATACGCCTGTCATCACGCCGCATCGCGCGGATGGCAGCATTGACCGCGACGCCCTTGCCGCGCAGATCGAATATCTGATCGCCGCAGGCGTGCAGGGGCTGATCAACGGCGGCTCGACGGGCGAATACTACGCCCAGACTCTTGAAGAGCGCCTTGAGGTGGCCAGTTTCGTCAAGGAGGTGATCGGGGATCGCCTGCCGCTGATCGTGGGCACCGTGGCAATACGTCTGCCAGATTCCATCGCGGTTGCGGAACATGCCGCCCGCATCGGGGCGGCCGCGCTGCTGGTGGGCTCGCCCCCCTACGCCGTGCCGACCGAGCGTGAAAACGCATTGAACGCGCTTGCCATCGACCGTGCCGCCGATCTGCCGATCATGCTCTACAACTACCCCGGTCGAATGGGCATCAACATGGGCGAAGAGTTTCTGGACCGCGTCGGGCGCAGCCGCAATTTCTGCGCCATCAAGGAAAGTTCAGGCGATATCAACCGGGTGCATCTTTTGGCGCGGGATTATCCGCATATCCAGATGTCCTGCGGGATGGATGATCAGGCGCTCGAATTCTTTGCCTGGGGTGCGCGCTCTTGGGTCTGCGCGGGGTCGAATTTCCTGCCGGCCGAGCACATCGCGCTCTGGCGCGCCTGCGCGATCGAGGGCAATTTCGACAAGGGACGACGGATCATGTCGGCGATGATGCCGCTGATGCGTGTGCTCGAACAAGGCGGCAAGTTCATCCAATGCGTCAAGCATGGCTGCGAGATGATGGGGCAATATGCCGGGCCGCCGCGCCCGCCGCTCAGGCCCCTCAACAAGGACGACAAGCGGCAGTTGGAACAGGTGGCGCGCGTGCTCAAGCGCACCGTGGCCGCGATCGAGGCCGAAATCGAGACCGGACATCAGGCGGAGGCAGCACAATGAGCGATCTACTCACGACCGAGGAATACAAGGCCATCGCGGCGGGTCTCTCGCTGCCGACACAGGCCTTTATCGACGGCAGCTTTCGGCCCGCCGCATCGGGCAAGACCTTTGCCACCCTCAATCCCGCCACCGGCGCGGTGCTGGCCGAGGTTGCCGCCTGCGATGCCAGCGACGTGGATTTTGCCGTTGCCAAGGCCCGCGATGCCTTTGAGGATGGGCGCTGGTCGCGGCTTCCTCCCGGCGCGCGCAAGGCGGTGTTGATCCGTCTGGCCAGGCTGATCAAGCGCGACGCCCGCGAACTGGCGGTGATGGAGAGCTTGGACAGCGGCAAAACGATCTACGATTGCGAGACCGTCGATCTGCCGGAAACCGTCAATTGCCTCACCTGGCACGCCGAGGTGATCGACAAGATCTACGATCATGTGGCCCCCGCCTCTGACGATCACATCGCCATGATCCTGCGAGAGCCGGTGGGGGTCGTGGGCCTCGTGCTGCCGTGGAATTTCCCCTTGCTGATGCTGGCGTGGAAGATCGGGCCTGCGCTGGCGGCGGGGTGTTCGGTGATCGTGAAACCGGCTGAGGAAACCTCGCTCACCGCGCTGCGGGTTGCCGAACTGGCGATGGAGGCAGGGCTGCCTGCGGGCGTTCTCAACGTGCTGCCGGGCACCGGGCCGGAGGTAGGAGAGCCGCTTGGTCGCCACATGGACGTGGACGCCGTGAGCTTCACCGGCTCGACCGAGACCGGGCGGCGCTTCCTGCGCTATGCGGCGGACAGCAACCTCAAGGAGGTGACGCTGGAAATGGGCGGCAAGAATCCCGCTGTCGTTCTCAATGATGCCGAGAACATTGACCGGGTGGCGGCGCATATCGTGAACGGCGCCTTCTGGAACATGGGTGAAAATTGCTCGGCCTCCTCGCGCCTGATCGTTCAGAAAGGCATCAAGGACGCGCTCTTGGAGCGGATCAAGGCGCATGCCCGCGAATGGCCCGTGGGCGATCCACTTGACCCGGTGAACCGCGTGGGCGCACTGGTTTCACGCGCGCATTACGACAAGGTGTGCGGCTATCTTGACGGTGGCGCGACGGTTCTCTTGGGCGGCAAGGCCGAGGCGGGATTTGTCGAACCCACCATCCTTGACGTCGCCCCCGACGCCCCACAGGCGCGCGAGGAGATCTTTGGCCCGGTCCTGTCGGTGCTGACGGTGGATAGTTTCGACGCGGCGATTGCCCTTGCCAACGACACCGACTACGGGCTGACTGCCTCGATCTTTACCGCCAATATCAAGCGGGCAATCCGGGGCGCGCGCAGCATCCGGGCGGGCACGGTCACGGTCAACAGCTTTGGCGAGGGCGACATCTCTACCCCCTTCGGCGGGTTCAAGGCCAGCGGCTTCGGCGGGCGTGACAACGGCATCCACGCCCATGACCAATATACCCAGTTGAAAACCATCTGGATGGACCTCAGCGACGATGCGGATGAGGGGGTGGATTGACAACCCTGCGGGTAAAGGACCAGCCGGCCCTGCCGGGGCCGGCTGCGTGGAACGCAATCCTAGGGCCCGCTCCGGCGCATGCGCCCCTGACGGGCGCGCACCGCGCGGATGTAGTGATCGTGGGCGCGGGCTTTGCCGGGTTGTCTGCCGCGCGCAGGCTGCATCAGATCGACCCGCAGGCACGGGTCGTGATGCTTGAGGCGGGGCGCGTCGCCGAAGGCTCTGGCGGGCGCAACTCGGGGTTCATGATCGACCTGCCACATGAGCTGACCTCAGAGGATTACGCAGGCGCGGGTGATGACCGGGCGATGATCGCACTCAACCGGCAGGCCATCGCCTTTGCGGCTCAGGCCACCCAAGATTACCGGATCGACCGCAATTTCTTTGATCGCGCGGGCAAGATCAACGGCGCGGCCAGTGACACGGCGCACGCCCATAATCAAAGCTATGCCGCGCATCTGACCTCTCTGGGCGAGGCGTCAGAGATGCTCGATGCCCGCGCCATGCGCGACCTGACCGGATCGGCGCATTACCACTCTGGCCTCTATACGCCGGGGACCGTCATGCTCCAACCGGCGGGCTATATCCGGGGTCTGGCGGCGGGGCTGTCGCGGGATGGCGTCACGATCCACGAAGAGAGCGCCGTTACAGCGTTAACCCGTGAGGGCAGCGCGTGGAAGGTCGGCACCCCGTCTGGCCAGATCAGCGCGGGGCGGGTGATATTGACCGTGAATGGCCATCTCGAAAGCTTCGGCTTCGAGCAGGGGCGGCTCATGCAACTCTTTCTCTATGCGGTCATGACCCCGGAACTGGATGCCGCGACGCTGGCCAGATTGGGTGGTGCTAACCGCTGGGGCATCACGCCTGCGGACCCGATGGGCACCACCCTGCGCCGGATCGACAGCGCGCAGGGCGGCAACCGGATCGTCACGCGCACCTGTGCAACCCTTTCGCCGGGGCGCCGGGTTGGCCCCGGCCACGTCACCCGCGCGGCCCGCGTCATGCAGCAGAAATTCGAGACCCGCTTTCCGCAACTCAAGGGGATGCGCATGCAATACGCTTGGGCTGGGCATCTTTGCCTCACGCTCAATGGCGTGTCGGTGATGCGCAAACTCGATGATGGCCTCTATTCCGCTTGCGTCCAGAATGGCCTTGGCACCGCACGCGGCACGCTCACCGGCATCGGAGCGGCAGAACTGGCCTGCGGGATCACAAGCGACATCACCCGCCACTTTACCGCCGAGGCCCCCCCCCGACGCCTGCCGCCGCAACCCTTCCAACAGATCGGGGCGAACGCGGTGCTGCGCTACAAGGAATGGCGTGCACGCGACGAATGAAGCGCAAGACCTGCGATCATCCTGAAAATGTCGGTCGGCGAGGCAAGAGCAGACCAGCCCCATGATGCGAATTGAAGAATCTTGTCAGTTCAGGCAAAGATACTTGCAACAAGGGTCCGCAAATCGGGCAAAGCCAAAAGAGCAAGAGGCACGGGCAATGAAACGATGGGTGATGTTGGGGGCAGTTCTGGCACTCGCGGGTTGTGGCGGGGGCAATGGCTCTGGCGGGAAAAGCAGCAGAGCTCCTATGGCCAGCGGCCCGATCAGTTCTGCCTGCATGCAGTCGGACCGCAAGGCAAGGTCACGGGCACTGTGTGGCTGTATTCAGGCCGTTGCGAATGATACCCTGACCGGCGCACAGCAACGGCGCGCGGTCAAATTCTATCGCGATCCGCAGGCCGCGCAGGATATCCGCCAGTCCAAGCGCCCCGGCGACGAACGCTTTTGGGAGGCCTATAGCACCTATGCACAGCGCGCCGAACGGGTCTGCCGCTAAAGAAATCGCCGCGCCTCAAGGAATCGTCGCCCCTCAAACGGGCATCAACCGCCCGCTTGCCACCGCTCAGGCCTTGAGTCGGTAGCCCGTGGCCAGCATGCGCCAGGCAATCAGGCAAATCACCAGTGTCGCCGCCGCGCCCACGGCCAGCCCAAGCAGCGGATCGCTGTCAGACACACCGATCACCCCGTAGCGCGCGCCGTCGATCAGATAGAAAATCGGGTTGAAATGCGTGATCGTGTAAAGCACGGGTGGCAGCGCCTCGACCGAGTAGAACGTGCCGGACAGGAAGGCCAGCGGCGTCACGATGAAATTGGTGATCGCCGCCATCTGATCGAATTTATTGGCAAAAATCCCCGCAACGATGCCGATCCCGCTGAGAAATCCGGCACCTAGCAGCACAAAGCAGAGCGCCCACAATGGATGCGCAAGCCCGATCCCGAGAAAAACCCACAGCCCCAGCCAGATCGCCACGGCCACCAGCAGGCCACGCGCCACGCCCCCCGCCAGATAGCCCAGCACCAGCTCGCCCGCCGAGAGGGGCGGCATCAGCGTATCCACGATATTGCCCTGCACCTTGGAAATCACGATCGACGAGGAGGTATTGGCAAAGGCGTTCTGGATGACCGTCATCATCAGGATCCCCGGCGCGATAAAGGTGGTAAAACCCACGCCCATGACATCGCCACGGGCCGGGCCGATGGCAATGCTGAAAATCAGCAGGAACAGACCCGCCGTTACCAGCGGGGCCATGATGGTCTGTGTCCAGACCGCCATGAAGCGGCGCGTCTCACGTTCGGCCAGCGTGGCCAGCCCCAGCCAGTTGACCCGCCCGAACCGCCGCGCGCCCATGGCCGACGTGATGGGTACTCCATTCTCTCCCGCGTGATCTGTCATGTGTCACTCCTTGTCTCGGTGGTCTGGGCCTGCGTGGTCCGGCACTTTTGGGCGCGTTTCCACCACGTCGGGCCGCCTGGCCGCGATTCGATGCCTTGTAACTCACACGCCAGTGGCTAGAATAGGGGCTTGATCAGATTTGCAAGGCGGCGGGCCCGGGGCCCGGTCCGCCTTTTGACCGAAGGAAGCCCCGATGTCCTGGAACGACGAACGCGTTGAAATGCTCAAGAAGATGTGGGGCGAAGGTCAATCCGCAAGCCAGATCGCCAAGGAACTGGGCGGTGTGACCCGCAATGCGGTGATCGGCAAGGTGCATCGCCTTGGCCTGTCCAACCGCAATGGAACAGGGCCGACCGCAACCCCCGCGCCCAGCACGCCAGATCCAAAGGCCAAGCCTGCGGTGGCCAAGACCGCCGAAGCGCCCATACCCGCGCCCAAACCCGCCGCTCGGGCCGAGGAGCAACCGGAACCTGCCAGTGCACCTGTCGCCCTGACCCCGGTCAGCCGGATCAAGGCGATCATTCCCGCAGGCCAGCCCCTGCCGCCGCAACCCTCTGCCAACGAGATCGACCCCGCGGCACTCGCCAAGGTGAGCGAGATCGAAAAGAAGGCCAAAAAGCTCACGTTGATGGAGTTGACAGAGCGCACCTGCAAATGGCCCGTGGGCGACCCGGCCACGCCAGATTTCTGGTTCTGCGGCCTGCCGGTGCAATCGGGCAAGCCTTATTGCGAGGCGCATGTGGGTGTGGCATTTCAACCCATGAGCAGCCGCCGCGACCGCAAACGCTGAGAGGGTCAGCAGCGCGCGCTCAACGCGACGGTTTCAGATCCTTTGCCATGTCCACATCGAGCAGGCGCTCCACAAGCGCGATGCGCGCGCCTGGTAGTGTCTTGATCGTGTCGCTGAGGGCATCAGCGGTTGACCAGCGGACCCCGTGAAAGAGCGTGGATGGGACAGCCTGAGCCCGTTTCAGGCCAATCAGCCAGTAGCCCCCGTCCATCGCGGGCCCAAACACGGCGTCATTGCGCCCAAGGGCTGCAAAGGCGCGGGCGATATGCGCCGGGGTGATCCCCGGAATATCCGCACCAATGATGCAGACCGGGCCGGGCGGCATACTGCGCAAGAGCCGCCCCATCCGGTCGCCAAGATCGCCTGCCCCCTGCGCCACGCGGGGCAAATGGGCGGGCCAGACGCGGCTCTTGAGGCCTGCGTGATCGGGGGCCACCGCAAGCACCACCTGCCAGCGGGGGTCCTCGACCCGTCGCAAGAGGCGGGCCACCTGATGCCGGAACCACCAGGCCGCCGGGACCATGCCGATGTCACGCCCCAGACGGGTCTTGACGCGGCCGGGGCGCGGCTCCTTGACCATCACGATGAGTTGACGGCGCATCAGCCAAAGTAGTCCCGCAGGATGCGGGCATAAATCGCCTTGAGCTGGTGGATTTGCGCCACCTCCACCCGTTCATCGACCTGGTGCATGGTCTGACCCACAAGGCCAAATTCCACCACCGGGCAGTGATCCTTGACAAAGCGCGCATCCGAGGTGCCGCCGGTGGTCGAGAGCACCGGCACCACGCCGGTTTCCACCGCGACCGCCGTCGCGACCAGTTCCGAGAGCGGCCCCGGCGGGGTGAGGAAGCTCTCGCCCGACACCTTGACGCGCATTTCGCCGGTGATGCCGAATTCCGCACAAATTCTGTCCAACTCTGCTTGCATCCAGCCGATCAGATCGGCGCTGTGATGGGCGTCGTTAAAGCGGATATTGACCGTCGCGCGGGCCTGCGCCGGGATCACGTTGGTCGCGGGATTGCCGGTGTCGATGGTCACGACCGCCAGTGTCGAGGGATCGAAATGCGTCGTGCCCTCGTCCAGCCGGTGCGAGGCCAGCCGGTCCATCAACCGCGCCATCGCGTGCAGCGGATTGCGGGCGCGATGCGGATAGGCGGAATGGCCCTGCACCCCCGTCAGCGTGAACCAGGCCGAGAGCGAGCCGCGCCGCCCTATCTTGATCATCTCGCCCATGCGTTCGGGGCAGGTCGGCTCTCCGACGAGGCAGGCGGTCATGGCCTCGCCTTGGGATTCCATCCAGTCCAGCAAGGCCACCGTGCCATCCAGCGCATCGCCTTCTTCATCGCCGGTGATGGCCAGGATCACCGCCCCGTCGGGCGGCGTGTCGCGTACGAAATCCACCGCCGCCGCCGCAAAGGCCGCGACGCCGGATTTCATATCCGTGGCACCGCGCCCCCAGATCATGCCGTCTTTCTCGACCCCGCCAAAGGGCGGCACCGACCAGGCCGCCGCATCCCCCACCGGCACCACATCGGTATGCCCATTAAAGCCAAAGCTGCGCGCCGCCCCCTTGGCCCCCCAACGGGCAAAGAGATTGGGCACCCCACTGCGGTCCACCCGGACACAGGTGAATCCCGCCGCGCCCAGAACCTGCTCCAGCAGGCGCAGCGCCCCCCCTTCTTCAGGCGTGACCGAGGCACAGCGGATGAGATCAGCCGTCAGGCGGGCGGGATCAAGCGGGGTTTGGGGCATGGCAGGCGTCCTGTATTTCAGCTTTGCCCGAGGCCTAACGCGGATCGCGGACAAAGGCAAACCGGGCAAAATCCGGGGTGTAACGGCCACAGATGACCCCGCAACGGCAGGCCCTGGCAAATAAACCTTAACAACGCGGAAATTGTTTGCTAGCCAAAAGGATATAACAAACCCGAGGCAGGGTGAACAAACCACGTCAGGGCCGCCAGATCCGCAAAGGACAGATTGGCCTGCGACATTCGAGCAGCAAGGCGCATCACAGGCAACACCATGCGCGTTTGCATCCCGGATCGGGCGGTCTGATGGTCGTGCGTGGGCTTGGGCGCGCTGCCTCTGCAAGGGGTAGGCAGAGACATGGTGGCAGGCGTCGAAATCCCGATCAATCTGAACGCATCCGCGATTCAGATGGCACAGACGATATTTGGCGATGGGGTGCAGGTTGTGAGCGCCTCTTACACAGGCGATCGCACGTCCTCGGGCATATACTCGAACGGCAACGCCATATCGCCCGGCGTGGTGCCAAGCGATACGGGTGTGATGTTGTCCACCGGCAGCCTCAACGACTTTACCAACAACAACTCCTTTCAGTCGAACCTGAGCACCAGCACGACGACCAATACGCGCGGCCCCGATGGGTTGGCGGATTTCAATGCCGCCGCTGGCGCGCGGACCTTTGACGCGGCATTTCTCGACGTCGATTTCATCCCGACCGGCGATGTGATGACGATGCAATTCGTCTTTTCCTCCGAGGAATATCCAGAGTTTGCTGTCGGCGCGTTTCAGGATTTCTTTGGTGTCTGGATCAATGGCACCCTCGTGCCGCTCAGCGTGGGCGATGGTGACATCGATCCCAACAACCTCAATGCAGGCTCCAACGGCAACCTTTTCATCGACAACAGCCAAGATCAGTTCAACACCGAGATGGACGGGTTTACCGTCACCATGACCCTGACCATCCCCGTCAATTCCGGAGAGGTGAATTCCATCCGCATCGGAATTGCGGATGTGACGGATGCCAATTACGACTCGACCGTGATGATTGCCGCCAACAGCGTGCAAACCACGCTTGTCGCGATGGATGACACGACCACGCTCATTCCCACGGGCAGCCGTATCCTCGACCTGCTGGGAAATGATGTGAACAACACATCCGGCACGCTGACGATCACCCATATCAACGGCAAGGCCGTGGTGGCGGGTTCCGTTGTCACTCTCAACTCTGGCCAGCAAATCCGGTTGAACGCGGATGGCACCATCGAAGTCATCGGCGATGGCGACACCGAGGTTTTCAATTTCACTTACAAGGTCCAGAGCAGTACCGGCCAGACCGATGTGGGTTTCGTCACCGTCAATTCCGTGCCCTGCTTTGTCGCGGGCACGCGGATCCGCACGCCAGAGGGCGAGGTGCCCGTGGACACGCTGCGCCCCGGCGATCTGGTGATGACACAGGATGACGGCGCGCAGCCCCTGCGCTGGATCGGGCGGCGGCAGGTGGCGGCGCAGGGCGATTTTGCCCCCATTCGGATCGCCGCCGATACCTTTGGGCGGCACCGTGAGTTGCTGTTGTCCCCCTTGCATCGGGTGCTGATCCGCGATTCCCTCGCGGAACTGCTCTTTGGCGAGCGTGAGGTGTTGATCGCGGCGCGCGATCTGGTCAATGACCGCTCGGTGCGACGGATCGAGGGTGGGATGGTGGATTATGTCCATATCCTGTTTGACCGGCATCAGGTGGTCTTTTCCGAGGGGCTGGCCACCGAAAGTTTCCTGCCGGGGCCGCAAACCACGCGCAGTTTCGAATCCGAAATCGTCGCCGAAATCTGCGCGCTCTTTCCTGAAATCGACCCCGACACCGGCGCGGGCTATAGCCCTGCCGCGCGGCGCACGCTCAAGAGCTATGAGGCGCGGCTCTTGGTGGCGCAAGGGCTGGCGGCCTGAGCGGTGGGGTGGATCGGGATCTCCGATCAGGCGGGCGGGCGGTTTGACCTGCACGGGCTTGACTCGCCGCAAGCAGGTTCATCCCTGCCCGATGAAAATGCCCTGCTCACGCGCGGCACGCTGATGATCGAAACCCGGCTGTCATCCGAGGGGCGGCCACAGACCCTGCTGGCCTTCAGCCGTAGTCATCCCTGGCGCGGTGGCCTATCGATTCAAGCGCTGCCCGGAGGCGGGATCGTCCTGATCGAGACACAGGCCGGGGATGTGCGCCATGCCACCCTGCCCTATCGCCCCGACGACCGCACTGACACCCTGCGCCTGACCTATGCCTGGGATGCGCCAGCCCGTTGGGGGCGGCTCTCGCTTGAGCGGCCAGAGATGGACCGTGTTCACAGCATCGCACTACCGCCACCACACCCGATGCCGCTGGCAGATCTGCGCACGTTGCTGACCGATCCCCGACAACGCCAGATGGACCCCGACGTGATCTTTGTCGCGCTGTCGAACCGGATTGAACCCATCGGCCCGATGCCCGGACTGACCGCAAAGGTGCCGGTCTGCACACCAAACGGTTACATGCCTGTGGGTCAACTCAAGCGTGGGCATCTGGTGGATACGGACGAGGGACAGATCGTGCCGGTGCTTCAGACCGTGAGCCGACGTGTGCCTGCCATGGGCAGTTTCCGCCCTGTCCGCCTGCGTGCGCCATATTTTGGCCTGCGCCACGACATCGTCGTCTCACCGCAACAAAAGTTGGTGATCCGTGGCTCAGAGGTCGAATACCTGTTCGGATGCGAGGCCGTTCTGGTCCCGGCCCGACATCTGGTCAACGGATTTTCAGCACTCTATGCCGAAACGCCGGATATTATCACCTATCATCACCTGCTTTTGCCAGCCCATGAAGAGATCATCGTCGCAGGCACCCGAACCGAGAGCCTCTATATCGGGCGGCTCCGGCGCAATCCCGATCTGCTGAGCGCCAGTGTATTGGCCGGGTTCGACCGCGCCCGCCTGCCCGAGCATCCCCGCCCGATCTGGCCGGTGCTCAAATCCTATGAGGCGATCACGCTTGCAATGAACCGCGCGGCCTGAACCGCGTTCAGGCTGCAGTCTCGTCAAAAAATGCGGGCAATTCGATCCGGACCCACGCGCCGAACGAATGCAGGCCACGGCAAAGGCTTTGACCTGCGGCGCGGCAAGGTAGAGCCAGAGTTGGGAAAATACATTGGACGTGCAAAACCGCGTCACAGGTTGACCCGTGCCGCGCTCAATCGAAAAACGGCGTCATCTGCGCAACGATGACCGAGTTTTCATCAAGAGCACGCTGCATCAACGCGCGCTCTTCCGGGGATATGTCATGGCCTTCGGCCTCGCGCTCGGCAAGGGTGCCGTATCCCGACACATCGAGCGGCGCGCAATCGGCCTGTTTCAGAATCGCGACGGTTTCACGCACGGCCTCTGCCTCGTCCACGCCCGAGGCATAGATCATCAGGGCCGCGCCGGTCGCCTTGTCGGGCAGGCCATCGCCGGACTTGCGCCCGATTTCGACCAACAGCGTATAGACCTGTTGCCGATTGGGTTTCTTTTCCGTGTCGCTCATCCCCGGCCCTCCAACGGCCTTAAACCTCGCGCAGCCCTGAGCCAAGGCACGCGCAAAGTCAAGCGCGCCTGCTTTTCTTCTATGCCCGGCGCGGTTAGCCTGCTCCGAGCATATGCACGGGAGGGCATCAGATGAAACGGATCAAGGATATGGTGGCAGAGGCGAACGCGGTGGTGCGCCACGCACCCGCGGCAGAGATGCTGGCGCTGCATGGGGCGGAGGATGTGATCTTTGTCGATCTGCGCGACCCGCGCGAGTTGGAGCGCGATGGCATGATCCCCGGCGCCTTTCACTGTCCGCGCGGGATGCTGGAATTCTGGATCGACCCCGAAAGCCCCTATGCCAAACCGCAATTCCAGAGCGGCAAGCGGTTCGTGTTCTATTGCGCCTCTGGCTGGCGCTCTGCCCTGTCAGCGCGCACCGCGCAGGACATGGGGCTAGAGGGCGTGAGCCATATCAGCGACGGGTTCAAAGGCTGGCAGGCGGCGGGCGGCTCGGTCGGGGAAAAGCCAAGCAAAGGCTGATCACACCCCTTGCATCGCCCGCGCGCATTGCGCAACGTGGCGCCGAATTCCAGAGGGGGCGTGGCGCATGTCGAGCAGGATCATTGTCATCGGCGCGGGTATCTGCGGGCTGAGTGCCGCCATCTGGCTGCGCCGCGCGGGCCATGATGTCACTCTGCTGGACAAGGACGGGCCGGGGGCTGGTGCCTCGTTTGGCAATGCCGGGCTCTTGGCGCAATGGGCGATCGTGCCCGTCAACACGCCCGGTGTGATGGCCACGGGGCTGAAATACGCGCTCAATCCCAACAAGCCGCTTTTTGTGCAGTGGTCCTATTTTCCGCGCATGATCCCTTGGCTTTTGAAATTCGCGGCCCATGCCAATGACCACGACACCCGGCGGATGGTGGCGGGGATCACCGGCATTGTCGCGGATAGTGTCGATCAGCACCTTGCGCTGACACGGGGCACACGGGCGGAAAAATGGGTGGCCTCCAGCGATTTCAGCTATGCCTATGCCAGCCGTTCCGATTTCGAGGCTGACGCCTATAGTTGGGATTTGAAACGCGCGGCGGGCTATGTGCCAGAGGTTCTAGATGGTGGCGCGGTGCAAGAGGCAGAGCCGATGCTTGGCCCCGCAACGCAGTGCCTTGCCACGCTCAAGGGTCATGGCCATATCCTCAATCCCGGTGCCTATATGGCCGATCTGGCTGCTGTGCTTCAGGACGAAGGCGGGAAATATATGCAAGCCGAAGTGCGCGACATCACCCTGACCGATGGGCGGATCAGCGCGGTCGAGACGGATCGCGGCACGATGCCCTGCGATGCGGCAGTGCTGGCGGCGGGGATATGGTCCAAGCCGTTGATGCGGAAACTGGGCCTCAAGGTGCCGCTTGAGGCTGAACGTGGCTATCATCTGCATTTTACCGCGCCGTCGCAGATGCCGCGCAACCCGATGATGATCACGACCGGCAAATTCGCGGTCAATCCGATGGCGCATGGGCTGCGCTGCGCGGGCACGGTGGAATTGGGCGGGATCACCAAGGGACCCTCGCGCGCGCCGCTCGACCTGATCCGTCGCGGCACGGCGCGGGTCTTTCCGAGCCTGACCTATGAGGGGGTCGAGGAATGGATGGGCTTTCGCCCGTCTACCCCCGACAGCCTGCCGCTGATTGGCGAGATCGGGCGCACAGGCGTGCACGCGGCCTTTGGCCATCAGCATATCGGTCTGACCGCAGGCCCCAAGACAGGCCGGATCGTGGCCGACCTCTTGAGCGGCAATCGCCCGAATATCGACCTTGCGCCCTATGACGCCAACCGGTTTTCCTGACTCCCCCGCGATCTTGAAAAGATCGCGGTCCGAAATCTTTTCAAGATTTCGGTGCCCTCAGTCGTAGCTGCGCAGATCCTCGATCACCTTGCCATCATTGGGCAGGCTGCCCGGCGGCACGATTTCGATCCGACCCTTGAGCTTGAGCGTCTCAGCTACCGATCCCGCGTAATGTTCGGCCTCGCCACCCGCCGCTTCGATGCGCACGGTCATCACATCGGCCTCGCCTTCGCGGCTGGCGATGACGCGGGCCCGCGAGATGCTGTCATGCCGCGCCACAAGCGCGGCCACCTGTTCGGGGCGCACGAACATGCCCTTGATCTTGGTCGTCTGATCGGCGCGCCCCATCCAGCCCTTGATGCGCAGATTGGTGCGGCCACAGGGGCTATCCCCCGCCATCACCGCGCTCAGATCGCCGGTGGCGAAACGGATCAGGGGGTAATCGGGATTGAGGGTCGTCACCACCACCTCGCCCACGTCGCCGGGGGCCACGGGATTGCCGGTGCCCGGCGTCACGATCTCGACGATCACGCCCTCGTCTACGATCATGCCCTCCATCGCGGCGCTCTCATAGGCGATATTGCCCAGATCGGCGGTGGCATAACATTGCAGACAGGCGATACCGCGCGCCGCATATTCCGCGCGCAGCGACGGGAAAAGCGCACCGCCGCCAACCGCCGCCTTGGTGATCCTGAGGGGCAGGCCCATCTCTTCGGCCTTGTCGAGAATGACCTTGAGATAATCGGGCGTGCCGGCATAGGCGGTGACACCCACATCATGCGCGGCGCGCGCCTGCAATTCGGTCTGGCCGGTGCCTGCGGGCAGCACGGCGGCCCCCACGGCGCGCGCACCATTCTCGAATATCATGCCCGCAGGGGTCAGGTGATAACCGAAACAGTTCTGCACAATATCGCCCCGCCCCACGCCACAGGCATGGAGGAATCGGCCCATGCGCCACCAGTCATGGCTGACGCCGCCCGGTTCATAAATCGGGCCGGGGGATTGGAAAATATGGGCGAACCCCGCCGCAGGCATGCTAGTAAGCCCGCCAAAAGGCGCGGCGGCCCCCTGCGCGCGCCCCAGATCGGATTTGCGAAGCACCGGCAGGCGCGCCAGATCGGCGACCCCCGTGATCTGCGACGCCGCGACCCCGTCCAAGGCCCCGCCATAGCCGGGCAGCGCCTGCGCGCGCGCGATCTGGTCCGGCAGGGCACGGGCAAGCGCCTCGGCGCGCGCCTCGGCGCTGCGGGTCTCTAGCGGGTCGAAATACTGGGTCATGCCATCATCCTTGGGGGCGGTGTTTGAAGCGCGAAACGGGGTCACGCCAGCCAACGCTTGCGACGGCGATAGCTGCGCACGTCACGAAAGCTCTTGCGCCCCTCGTCGGACATGCCGAGGTAGAACTCCTTGACGTCGGGGTTCTCGCGCAGGCTGCGCGCGTCACCATCCATCACCACACGCCCGGATTCGAGGATATAGCCGTAATGCGCGAACCGCAGCGCCACGTTGGTATTCTGTTCGGCCAGCAGGAAGGTATAGCCTTGATCCTCGTTCAGCGATTTCACGATACCAAAGATCTGCTCGACCAGTTGCGGCGCCAGTCCCATCGACGGCTCATCAAGAAGGATCGTCTCGGGGCGGCTCATCAACGCGCGGCCAATGGCGCACATCTGCTGCTCACCGCCGGATGTGTAGCCCGCTTGGCTCTTGCGCCGTTCCTTGAGGCGCGGAAAATAGTCGTAGACCATGTTGAGATCGGCGTCGATCTCGCCCCGGCCGGCGCCGCGTGTGTAGGCCCCGGTCAAGAGGTTCTCCTCCACCGTCAGGTGCTCGAAACAATGCCGGCCCTCCATCACCTGCACCACGCCTTTTTTCACCAGATCCGAGGGCATCAAATCCTGCACCCGTTCGCCACGATAGGTGATCGTGCCCTTGGTGACTTCGCCACGCTCGGACTTGAGCAGGTTTGAAATCGCCTTGAGCGTCGTCGTCTTGCCGGCGCCATTACCACCCAACAGGGCGGTGATCCCGCCCTTGGGCACGGTCAGGCTGACGCCCTTGAGTACGAGAATGACGTGATTATAGATCACCTCGATATTGTTGACCTCAAGCAGGGTCTCGTCGCGTGGGGTGGCATCCAGCATCTGCGTCTCTTTCTCCATGTCATCCCGGATTTGATCCGGGATATCTCGGCATTTGCAGGCGCGGCGGCATTGCGCCGCGCCCCGTGGCAAGGAGGTCCCGGCTCGGGGCCGGGACGACCGTCTCCCTCAGCAGCCCGGCGTGATCCCGCTTTCGGCGGCAAAGGCCATGCTGTCCTCAGCCACAAGCGCCGAGATGATCTCTTGATCCGACTGGAAGTAATCGGTGATCAGCTTGAACTCGCCCGCCGCTGCATCCCATTGCGACACGGCGCCATAGCCGTTGCCGCCGTGGTTCTGACAGGTGACTTTGAACTCGGGGCCAAAGTTGGGCAGGCCGAGGGCCACCATCTTGGCCTCGGTCATCTCGAGGTTTTCCATCCCGTCCCGCATCTGCGCCGCGTTGATCGCGGTCACGCCATGCATGTCCTGCGCG
>JBLRXE010000008.1:0-20148 GCA_047920895.1 Roseovarius sp. | reverse complement strand
GCCAGAGCGGCCCGGATTTCTTCCACCTCGTCAGCCGCCTTGTGCAACTCGGCGACATGCGCTCGCACCTTCGCGGGCAACTCGCCGCGCTTTTCAGCAGCGGATAGCGTGAAAGCGATCTGGTTGAAGTTCCCTCCGAGACGCGAAAGATGCTTCTCGGCCCCGGCCAGAAACGCCTCTTCCTCGGGGTTCGGCGTGTAAAATCCGGTCGCCTGGCGCACGAGATTTCGCAGGAAACGCGACCGCGACCAGCCGCCACTGGCCTCAACGAGACGATCAAGCGCCGCGATTTCCGCCTCCGAAAGGCGCAAACTCACGGTTGCGACGGTGCTTGAAACCCGTGTCGGCGAGCGCATCCGGGCGCGGTGTCGATAGACGGTCGAGCGGGAGACGCCGAGCTTGGCGGCGATAACGGCCAGCTTCTCGCCTTTGGCGATCATGTCCCGCATTCGGGAATTGAGGTCTCCGCGCCGCACCATCACACTCACTAATGACACAAATGTAGATAATTGCCATATCCTGCAACTGAAACAGTACTCAAATGCAGGTTCTGTGGCAAGTCGGGAGCGCACTCAGGGCGCGACTTGCCAAAGGGCCGGAATGGCAGTGAGTAATGTTTCTCCGTTTTCTTCCGTTCGCACTCGAACGGAACCGCTCGGGCGAGATCGAAGATCGAGACCGGAGCGCCAGAAGCGGCCATAGAGGCCATGTGCGGCCCGCTGAGTGGGGCTATGGCATTTTTGTTCAGTGGGATGCACCGAGGGCATTGAGCACCTCATGCGTCGATTTCATGCGCCCTGGGCCTTGCCTGGAGTTGCGGCAGGGCAGGTTGCAGCGTCTGGGTTGCATGGGTGCTCGTGGTTCATGAAGCCGTAAGGTTCACTTGTTCGTTGGTCATAACGTCATGGCGTCATATGACCACATTGCCGCCGTGTTGCATGGTCCTTTAGTTATTTTGTCCTCTGATCATTTTGTGGACTGGATGTGTGTCCATTTTATTTTGCAGCAAGCGTGCTGTATGATTGCGTTAATTTACGAAGGTATGGTCGCATGACCTTCATATGATATTGCAAAATGCTCAAATGGCTCGTAATCTATGCGGCAACGTGGCGATAGGATCACGAAAAAGGAGAGAGGCAGTGTCTGAACACGAAATGGATGTGATCGCCGTAGTGAACGGCAAGGGGGGCGTCGGTAAGACAACGCTTGCACGCGCACTCGGCTCTGCGGTGGTGGGCGGCGGAATGCGGGTGGCATTCATCGACTCCGATCCGCAGCTCAGTGTCGTGGAATGGGCGGAACGCTCGAAGGAAGCGGGCCTCTGGTCGCCTGCCGCCTCGGTTGTTGCGGTCGAAAGTCCGGCCGAAATGGCACAGCAGATCAACGATCTTTATGAACGTGAAGCCGCCGATGTCGTGATCATCGACACGGCGGGTGTGACGTTCTCTGCGCTTGGCAGCGTTGTGGCGGCAAGCGATCATATCGTGATGCCCTGCACGCCGAATGTGGACGATGTGACCAGAACGCTCAAAACCGCGGAAATGCTGAGGGAGCTTGGGCAGGACGGTGCGCATATCACATTCGTTCTGAACCGGGTTGGGAGCAACCTGACACGCATCGAGGAAGAACAGATTGCGCGGCTTGAGCAGCATCATGCCGTGGCGCCGGTTCGTATGCGTGAGCGCGATATATACAAGCGAATGGCGAAAGAGGGGCTTCTGAGTTCCGTTCTGAAACAGAAGGTTGACGAGGGCACCATACGTTCGCTTGCCGAGGCAAGACGTGTGCGTGAAGCCTTGATGGAAACCGTCGAGTTATTGAACATTGTCATGGGGCTGGAGGAATGAGAAAAAAACTGAATGTGGAAGAGGTTATTGCCGCATCGCAATCCGGCGTGAATATGGGGATGCTTGGCGCATCTGAACCGAAGAAGAAAGATGAGGCCCAGGGCGAGAGTGTCAGCAGGCCTGTCACCAATCCGAAAAAGCCGGGACGTGAGCAGGGCACCGCGACCGGCACGACAGCCAGCCCGCGCCCCAAGGCCACAAAGTCAAAGCCTCAGGAAAAAACGGCGGGGTCGGCACAGAACGAAATCGCCAGCGAGCTACAGATTATTCCCGCGACAACGAGCCTGCCTGAGACACTGGATGGTGATTTGCGATCCGTCCTGCGCGGCCTTCCATACGATGAGGCGCATTTGTTACGGGCCATCAATGACCGGATGTCCGAAATGACGACCGAGGGCAGGGTGACGATCACGGCACCGCACGCTCCGGCAATGAGGCGTCAGCAAGGCGTTTCGCGGCAAGCCAATGTCAAAGTTCCCACCACATTCATTGAAGAATTTCGCAAGTCGGTTGATCCTCTGAAAACGATCAGCTTGAGAAAGATTGCCGAACAATGGTTCGATCTGCATTGTGAACAGGCGGTGCGAGATCTTCTCAAGAACGCAGCTTCTTGAAGAAAAACAGGTGCGAGCGCCTTGCGCTCCCATTTTTGCTTTGAAGGGGGAAGGAGTTTCGGCTTCCTTCCCCCTGAAACGAAATAGACAGGGCCGTGTCCTCGCGCGTGCCGCGCTGCGGGCCGCACCACCCCTGTCGATTTCATTTCACCCCCATCCTCTCACGCTCGCCGCTCGGCAGGGGTAAGCGGGCGCTTACCCCCTTCTGAGCATGACGGGGAAACGCGCCCGTGAGTTCCGCGAGAAGAGGATGCACAAGTGGCACGGAAAAGAAGATTGATGGCGCGCGCGGTCGCGCGGGTCCTCGACCGGAAGACAGGCGTTGTGGTGGGCTGGCTTTACCAGTGGAACACGGGCGCGTTCGGGTTTCGCTGGATCGGTGAGCCGGTCGAAGATTACACCCTGGAGTAAAAGGACCTTGCCGTGCAGCGGCAAGACGCGCGTAGCGCCGGGCGGGGCGCGGGCTTGCGCAAAAGCGCAGGGCCGCGCCCCGTCAATCCTGGGCCTCAGACGCAAACCGGCTATCCGAAATATCCGGCATATCAGGTTGATGGACCCAAGCCCCGGTTCGTCGGGAAGATCGCTCAGGCCACCGCCTTGGCCACCATATCCGGGTGCTGTCCGATGACCAGGACATAAGCCACAGCAAAATCCGGGGCGGTCGCCCGCGCCTGTTCCCAGTCCCGCAGGGTGCCAACGGGAACGCGGAAACGGCTGGCAAATTCGGTCTGCGACAGGCCGAGCGCGGTTCTGGTCTTGCGGATCAATCGGGCACGCTGCCCGCGTTCCATGCCCTCGATTGATACATCCCGGTCCTCGGGGTCCACGGGGTCAGCAAGCAGAATGATATGCTCTTTCTTCACCTTTGTTACTCCTTCTCACGGAAATGAAGCGGGGCAGATGGTCCCGCCATACGAACACGCCGGTAAACAGCTTCTCACCCACAACGCCCACCACCTTATGGCGATCTTCCTCATCCGCGACGCGGATAGTGGGAAGGATCAGGTGGTTATCGTCCTCGAAGATACGATCACCGAAGGCCAAAGATAGCTTGTGCTTGCGCTGGTTGGCGACGTCTTTCGCGGGATCAAACCTGTTTTCCATGAGGACACCATACGGGTTTCCCGTAGTTAGCGCAAGGCATAAACTACGGGATTCCCGCAGTAACGTGATCAGTGGCGACGGCCCGCCCGGAGATTGCCGCTGTGACGACGAAGGGATGCCCCGCCCTCTGGCGGGCGGGGGCTGGCTTCAAAGCTCGATGCCGGGGCGCAAGTTTCCGTCGCTGTCCAGCCATTGCCGCGCCTTGGCGCAATCGAGACAGATGCAAGAGCCTGCGCCCTCGGTCGTGACGGGTGCGAGATATACCGGGGGGTTAGTCTTGCCGCATTTGCGGCAAGACAGGCGGGGCAGGGCGAGGGGGCCGCTCATGCGGCCACCTGCGATGCTTGTTGGAGGGTCTCGGCGGCGGCCTTGATAAAGTCCACGGCCTTTTGTGCCTCGGCGGCGGCCTTGAAAATCATGTTGGTGTCGGATTTCAGGGCTTCAAGCCATCCCTCGACATAGGCCGCGCTCTGATCGAATTGCGGCTCCACGCCAAGCTGAACGCCAAGAAAACAAGCGCCGATTTCGGCCACCAGTTCTTCAAAGGCATATGCTTTGCGGTCGGCAAAGGTCTTGATGCGCTCAAGGCGGCGGTCGTGCCCGGTCCAGTGGATCAACTCATGCGCAAGGGTGCCGTAATATCCGGCGGCGCTGTAGAAAGTCGCAATCGGCGGCATGTGGATATGATCCGTTGCGGGGGTGTAATAGGCGCGCGGCTCCTCGGTCGTGGTGATCTGTGCGCCGGTTCCGGCAAAGAACGCCTCAAGCTCTGCGTCGGCCTCGGTGCCAAGGTCGCGGGGCGGCTCGGGGCGGATGTAATAGTCTTCGGGCAAGCCGTCGATCTGATCGGCATTGAAAACATTATTGGTCTTGGCAAAGTGGATGCGCCGCTTTGCGTCCTCGCCTTGGGCCGCGTCCTCGGTGTCGCGTTCAATCGAGCCATAGAAAACCGATTTCGCGGCCTTCTCGCCTTTCTTCACGCAACCGCCAAGCTCACGGGCCTGTTTGAATGTCATCCAGCGGGCGGAATTGTAGCCGCGCAGATGCGCGGTGGCCCATAGCATCAGAATATTGATGCCCTGATAGGGGTCGCCATTGTGGCGCAAGGGAAGGCAAGCGCCGCTCGCGTCGCCGGTCCACGGCTTGCGCCAAGGCGGCGTTCCGGCCTCGATCTGCGCAATGATCGTGTCGGTGACGTGCTGTTTGATGTCGAAACGCTCTTGTGCCATGTCTGGCCCTCCTTTGTGGTGGTGCCCTGTCCGGTCTGGTGCCGAAAATCGGGGCGGGGTTTCTGGCGAGGAAGCGCGAAGCGCGCCCCTCTCCTGAAAGCCTGCCTCCCGGCGAGGGCAGGGGGGGAACCGCCGCAACGGGAAAATCAAGCAGACAAGGGGGTGGTGCGGCCCGCAGCGCGGCACGCGCGAGGACACGGCCCCGCAGGATGCGCTGTATTTTGCTGTTGCGGTGGGGGACCGGCGGTCCCCTGAACGGACGCGGCGTGTGCGGCGCGGCCCAAGGGTGCAGGGGGCGTTCGGGCAAGGCCCGAATCCCCCCTGCCATGTGATCGCCGCATAAGCGGGGATCTCCGCCTGTCTTTCTTCGCAAAAGCGACCGTCACCCGGATGGGCCGGGACAGGACCGCTGACAGGACCATGCGCCCGCGCGGGCCGCTGGCTCGGATGAGACGGCAAGCCGCGCCATCATGGGCGCAGGGACGGGTAGGGGGCCTGGCACGGGGAGGGGGCCGGTCTCGCCGGCCCGCGACTAGGGCGCGGTTCGGCCTTTTGAGCCGGACTGCCACGATAGTCTCAGACTATGATCGAGACGAGAAGCCAGCCGAAAAAGAGGGGTCTGTTTGCCCCCGTGCCTTACGGGCTTCTCTCGGCGTCCTCGATCTGTCGGAGTTTTCGGGCTATATCTACACGAATTGAGAACATCTCACGTTGTTCTTGGGGCATATTGCCCCAGGCTTCCTGCAACCGATCTGCCAGTGCCTCGGATTCTGCCCTTTCTTCTGGCGTCATATCGCTTGGTTGTCTCAATGGCGTCGTCATTCGCAGAACTCTCGATCAAAACCCGGCCCCGGATAAGGGTTTGCAGGTCCAAAGCGCCTGCCTTGTTCCTCGAAAAATCCCTGCGAGCCAAGGAACCATGCACGATGAAGCTCTGACCCTGCCAGCAGCACCCGAAGCCAACGAGGCATGATGTAGCCGGAGTATCCGGCGAGATAAACACGATGAAGGAGAACCTGTTTCATCGCAAAATTATCATCCAAAGTCAGCGTGAGCACCAGTAGCGTTTCACGCGGCGGCATGTGACGCTTTGTTTAGAGGGGCTGTCTGCCCCCGCGCCTTGCGGCGCTCCCCCGAGGATATTTCAGGGAAGATGAAATGGGGGGGAGGTCGTATATTGGTGGCGGAGTTGTGGCGTTCATGTTTTTCGGAGCCTTGAATGATCGCGCAACCATGGGTAACACGCACGGCACAAGTGCAGCGCCATTCCGTGACTGAAACACACCTCACGATTGCGTGGGTGCCCCAAATCATTAGCATTGTATCGGCGCTACATTATGTTATTGATTGGTGGCGGAACAGGCAGGGATGCCGATGGCCGTGGAAGGTGAAGTAAACGAGTGTTGTGTTTCCCCAAAGGGCTGGTGCCGAAAGGTGCCGGCCCTGTTAATTTGCGCACATATGTCACATAGCTCCTTTAAAGCGGCAAATGCTTCCGCCCCAAATTCAGCCTGCGCCGCTCTTCACACCAAGGCATCGAAATCAGGACAGCTTTCAGGGATCAGGATCGGGGCTGTTGCGGCGTCCAAGCATTTGAGCCATGCGACTTCGACACTTGATGCTCGGCCTTTCCAAAACTCACTGCTCACACTTCGCTCCTATTCTGGACCAGCCTAGCGGCCTATCAGTGCTTTTGCCTTTGCACGAACAGCCGCCAGTTCCGTATCACTTATCCTGCTCTTTGCCTTCGCGTTGCGCGCTCGCCAATCCAGAGACTTGACCTGATCAGCCAGCACAGCACTCTGACGATCATCGTCAATCGGAACCTCGAAGGGATACCCCTTGCGCTTGGTCGTGAGGGGGCAGCACAGCATGAGGCCAAAGCGATTGTAAACCGCAGGCGATAGAACAACAGCAGGCCTATGCCCCGCTTGTTCGTGGCCTGCTTGCGGAGAGAACTCTAGCCAGATGATCTCGCCTGCATCTGGGATATACTCGGCCACGTCAGAACGCTTCCTGTCCGCGCGAGCCGCCGAAATCGACCTCTTCGTGGATGTTGTCCGGGGTCATGCCCGCGATCAATTCCGACAGATCAGCCTCGATCTCATGATACGGCTCGATGATGACGCGACCATCCTCCGAGCGAACATTCACCGCCTGATCCACCTGCAAACCGGATTCACCGAGGATCGCAGCCGGAATTCTCACCGACGCGCTGTTTCCCCACATTTTCACTACCGCTCTCATAGTGATCTCCATTGATACAACGTCGATACTAACTGGCCCGCCGTTACGTGTCAACATTGTTTCTACATCGTGCGTCAGCTACCTGTCGCCTGTCAGGTCGTTTTGGACAGATAGTTTGTCAGCGTCACAGACCGCGCCTCCGGGCAAGGCCGATAAGGCTGCCGGTGAGATTGAGGCGTCCTGCGGCAAAACGATCGGTCATGGCGCGCAGCGCGCCGCCGGGGTTGCGAATCGGGGTTGTCGGGTGTGTGCGATTGGCGTCGATCAGAAGCACGCAGAGTGTCGCCCCGATGTCCCCCATGAGATTGACCGCTTTCATCCAGGCCGAGTGGTTGATTCCGAGCGGATGAATGAGGCGGGTGGCCGCGTCGATGAGATGGATATCGCGCAAAACTGGATAGTCTGCCTGACAGTCTTCGATGTAGGCGCGCATGTCATCGCTTGCCAATTCGTAAAGGCGCTCCGGGGTGAGCTGGGCGATGAATTTGGTGTTGCGCGAAACATCCGCCCCGCCATGCTTGTTTTCTAAGCAATCTTCGGGGCCGTCAGGCCCCGCTTGAATCAAATCAAAGTGCGCGGGCTTGCCCGAGCTCAATTCATCGACGCCTGCGTTACAAGATACATTGGAAGTATCTTGATTGTTCTCTTGTATAAAGCAGCGGCAGTTTTCTTCCGGTGGACCGGAAGAATCACGACAGGATTCAAGGAGATCATCAAGCGCATTACACAGGGTTTGCGCGTCATGCACATGGGCTTCGAGGGCGTCGATGGGCATCGCGGAAAGTCGTGATGCTTCGGGCCAGGCCGCGAAGCTGTCGAGGATGGCGCGGGCTTCACTGCGCAGGTGGGGATAGTCGGCCAGACGTTCGATCTGGCGCTTGATGTGGCGCAGATAGGTGCTGCGGCGATTGCGCAGCACCTTGCGGTGCTGACGGTCGCGGGCGGCTTGCTCCTTGAGGGCGAGAAGATCCGGCACAAGGGCGATGAGGCGCGAGAAGACGATGCCGCACCCGCCAAAGGGCGAGCGACCGCCGTTGCCTTTGACGCGCTTTTCGATCAGGCCCGCGGCTTCCAGGGCGGCCTCGTCATTGTAGAGCGCGCGCGGAGTCTTGTTGAGGGCTTGGGCGGTCTGGTCCTGCGGCGCGAAATAGACGGGTTCGCGGTGCGGTGTGATCCAGTCGTCCGGCGCGGTCTGTTTCATCATGTAGAGCAGGGCGTGAAGCCGTCCGCCACGCAGCCCGAGAATGGGGGCAAGTTCGATGAGGAGCTGTTCAACGGAGAAGCGTTGAAAGCCCTGCGGTAGGGTCGGGTAGAGAGTGCCTGTCATTGGTCTGTCCTCGCGTCATGTTGACGCAAGACGGGGGGCATGAAACGAGCGGTCGCACAGATGCGTTTTTTGCTTGCTCGATGTAGGGGGGGATGCTAAAACCAACCTGACTTATTTGGGCCGTTCGGAACGCCAATTCCTAGGTTCTAGCTTTTTTCCCCCCCTCGCATGGCCCCGCCTTGCGGGGGTTTCCTTTTTCGGGGTGTGCTCGCGTCTCCTTGTGAGATTCTGTTTGTTGCGGGTTAAGGAATACAGGGTTTAGGGTTTCGTCGCAATTGTTGTTGCTCCGCGCCCGCACCACCCCAAGTCTAGTAGTGGATAATCTCGTGTGCGGGGCGTCCCTCAATGTCGCGCCACTCGACCCCCACGGCGCGGGTTGACGTGCCGGGATCGCAGGCTTGGGGGCCTGTCGCCCATTGAGGAACCTCGCGGGGACTCACGGGGACCATCGCATAGCGGCCCTGATCGTCATAAAAGCCTTTATAGATGTTTGAGGTTTCTCGGCATTGCTCCCCTTCGCCGACGCGACCATGGTTATACCAGCGCACGTCCCAGACCTTGATGTTCCGGACGAAATCAAACTCCGGGCCGGAGATGTCGATGTCGGCACCCTCTGTCGGAGCGCCGGCTTGCGCGAGGTGCAAGGTCGCGGGAGTGGCCTCGCTCGTATGAGTTTCGAGAACCGCTGAAAGCCGTGTGGCGGGTGACACCGCATCCAGCGACGCGGATCGCAGCGGACAGCGCCACATCTGCAACGGCGGCTCGATGGGCCAGGGCGTGATACGGCGTATCATTACGGCCTTGGCGGCGGCGCATTCTGCCGATGGCGGAAACCCGCCAGCAAGGCAGAGCAGGATTGCGCAATCAATCGGGTAGCCCTGCGCGGATGCAGGCGGCGCAGCCAGTGAGACGGCGAGCGTGGCTGCGGTCAGCAGCGGGCGGAGTGTGAGTGGTGGCGTCAACATGATACTCGTCACGGGCTGATTTACTACACGGTAATATGTTTGTGTTTGGCGGGTTGCTTCCCTTGGGTCAAGTTATTATTGAAGTCCTCACTCGACTGAAAGGTGATCGCGTGCTAGTTGCGCGCCCGGTTCTGGTGTGTGGAAAGGAGAAGTCGGTAAGTCTCGGTCAGGTCGCGCGCCTCACCGAGAGCTGAGGATCTCTCGGCGTCGAGGCAAGCGATATAGCGCCCGATGCGCGAGAAGTAGGTCTCGAACTCGTCGCGGATGATGTCGGCATATTCGGAGATGGTTGCCGGGTCGGTTGGAGCGAGAGGGCGAAGGGGGCGAATACAGGATTGCGCATGTGACGGGCCTGAAAGGAGCACGATCAGGACGGTCAGCGTGACGAAACTGTAATCTCTGCGCATGGGGCAACATCCACCAAAGGTTTGTCAAAAAGGGGTTTTGACGCTACGCACGGTGTAGAGCGCCGCGCAAGAAATATCAATGATATAATCTTGACGACGCTAACATATTACCGTAATCCGAGGTGAAGCGCCTCGGGAGTTGATCGCGAGGCGTCAGTGATACGAGATTTCAGTAAAGAAGCGCCGAATGTGGTTACCGAGTATATGTTTAAAGAGTTGGTTCGGAAGGGTGCCACAGTGGAGCTGGTCGCGCGGCGGCGGGCTTACCGCAAAGCGGGCGTCTGGTATGGTCTGTGGATCGTGCGCGTGGTCGATCCGGCCCAGGGCACGGAGCAACTGCTCGTCTCTTCGCGCGATCACATCAAGGTCCGCGAGTTCAAGACGGTCAATGGACTCGTCTCGTTTTTCGACTCAATCGGCTTTGGCTCAATCGCAATTCCGTTCGCGGATGGGGGCCGGGAAGTGCAGCGGTCGCCCTTCGCAGGCGGGCGCGGCGGGGATAGCGAGTAGCGCAATCCTCGGCGCTTTCGCGGCTGGTTTGTTCCCGGCACAGACTGGTGCAAGCGACCTGGTTCTTGTGCCCGGTTCGGGCGGGTATGAGCGATACTCGGCGGGCGCGGCGCTGGTCGCCTTCGCGGTGGAGCCGCCGAAGCCCGCGCAGGATGGTGAGGGCCGGGTGACGCGGGCGCGTCCGCGCGCTGAAATTCTCGAACTGGTAGATACAACAGCGGTGCGCCATGCCGGTGCGGCCGGTGTGCGCGCGGCAGGTATGAGCGCGCGTGAATGGGCCGACCTGTTCCGGGCGAATATCGAGATCGAAAGTGGGTTCAACCCGAAGGCCCGCTCGCCTGTCGGGGCTTACGGACTTGGGCAATTGATGCCCGAGACGGCGCGCGCGCTCGGCGTGGACCGCTACGATATTGCTCAAAATCTGGAGGGATCGGCGCGCTACCTCGTGGCGATGCTGGAACGGTTCGGATCGGCGGAGCTGGCCCTCGCGGCCTACAACGCTGGCCCGGAAGCGGTCGAGCGGCACGGCGGGATACCGCCCTACCGCGAGACCATGAACCACGTGCGCAAGGTGATGTCGATTGCGCGGTAAAAAGGAGAACGGTGTGAAGAAGTATGTTTTGGTAGCCGCTGCGTTGTCTCTGGCGGCGTCACCGGCCTTTGCGCAGGCCATCGACCTGAGCGCGGTCAACAGTCTGCTCCAGAGTGTGCTCGATGCGCTCACGGGAATTACCGGGCGGCTTTTGCTGACAATTGTCGCGGCTCTTGTCCTGCTGGGGGGCGCGTTCAATTTCATCGATTGGAGCCGGGTGTTCCAGGTGCTGGTGATCATCGTGCTCATCGGCGTCATTCCGACGGTGATCCAGTCCATCTGGGGTGCGTCCAGCGGAGGATAAGAATCATCGTTGCCGCGTCCGCATCGCGGGCGCGGCTTGTTTCAGTGAGTTGACGAGTGCTGCCGCGTGAAAAGTAATCAGATCTACATTGCGCTTACGCAAGCGCCCCGCCTGTTCGGTCTGCCATTCAGCTATGCGCTGCCGTTCTTCGGCCTGACGGTCATTCCCCTCATCTGGAGCGTGAGCATTGTCACCGGACTCTGGTGCCTCTCGGTCTACGGGCTGTGTCGGTGGGCCGCTGAGCATGACGAAAAGATCGTCGAGGTGTTTTTGACCTCCGCGAAGGCCGTGCCGGGGACGCGCACGCGCGCTCTGTTCGGGGGGGACAGTTATGGGCCTTGATATGACGAAGGTGGCGGCGTCGATCATCGCCAGCCGGTCGCTGCTGCAAAACGCCTTCATGCACGTTCCTTACGTTTCTCTGGTCAATGATTGGGTCGTGCGGCTCAGGGACAATTCGCTCATGTGCTGCATCCGGTTCGACGGGTTGAACGCCGCGACCGCTGATATGTGCGAGCTGGATGGCGCAAGTGCTTCGTTTGCCAGCATCATCGCGCAACTCGGGCCGGATTTCGCGATCTACACGCACCGTGTAAGCCGTCCGGTCGATCATGTCCGCGATCTGGACACTATCGGGGATGGCGGCTTTGCTGCGGCGGTCGATGAGAAATGGGCGAAAGGTCTGCGTAGCGCAAGACCGCGAGACGTAAGCCTCACGGTTTCGATTGTCCGGCGGCGGCGCATCGGGGCGGGAGTCACGCGCCTCAAGACGCTGAGACTCGACGCGGGCCGCGATGAGCGCCATGTCGAGGCGTTGGGGGAAGCAGCGCGTTTTCTGCGTGCCGCTCTTGGAAACGACACCTCGCGGGTATTGACCGCGAAAAGCGGCGATCTTCTGGGCTTTCTCGGGTCGGTGCAGACCGCGCGGGAAGTGCCGATCTACCCAACGCCGGGGCTGTCGCTGGTGGCCGACGATGTGATTTCGGAGCGGGTGACGTTCGCAGGCGACGGGTTCGAGCTGGGCGACGGGCCGTTCGAGGATCGCTTCGGGGTGATCCGGGCGGTCAAGTCCTATCCGGTCACGAGCTTTGCGACAATTCTGGATGAGTTCGCGATGTCCTGCGATTTCGTGATCACGCAGAGTTTCGTGCCGCTTGGCAATAATCAGGCGGCAAGCCTGATCGAGCGGCGCCGCCGCACCATGCGCTCGGCGGCGGACGTGCGCGCGGAAGCCGCTGAGCAGTTGGAACGGTTGCATGAGCGGGTTCTGACGCAGGACGTGAGCCTTGGCGAACATCACATGACGGTGGCGCTCATGCACCGTGACCGCGAGGTGCTGCGCGAGATTGTCTCCGACCTCGAAGGCTGCGCCTCCAATATCGGGATACGCCTTGTCAAGGATGGGTTTGCCAAACGCGCGCATTACTTCGCGCAATTTCCGGGTAACATGGCAGCGCGGTCGCGTGTGAACGTGGTGACGAACAGCAATTTTGCGGATTTCGCGTCGCTGCACAGAACGCCTTTGGGAAAGGGCAGGGACGAGGTGCCCTGGGGCACGCCGATTTCGGTCTTTCCAACCTATGACGGATCGAGCTTCCGCTTCAACTTTCACCGCCGGGGGGATGCGGTGTCTGAGCCGCCCGCTGGCCATACGGTGATCCTGGGCGAGACGGGATCGGGCAAGAGCGTGCTTGCGGCCTTTCTCATGGCGCAGGCGCAGCGGGCAGGTGCGCGGCTCTTCGTGTTCGACTACCGGGGCGGGCTTGAAATGGCGGTGCGGGCATTGGGCGGTGCCTATTCGGTGATCGAAAGCGGGACGCGCACGGGCCTCAACCCGCTCTGGGTGGAAACCGATGAAGAGGGTGTCGATTGGTTGACAGACTGGCTTACGCGCAACCTGTCGCCCGACAAGGCGCTTTCGCCGTTGCAGGCGCGGGCGATCCGCGATGCCGTGACCCAGAATGCCGGGGCAGACCCGCGCCTTCGCAAGTGGTCCACGTTCGGCAAGCTCTTTGCCGCGACCGATGATGAGGGCGAAGTGCAGTCGCTTGTTGCGGAATGGGCCGAAGGTGGCCGGTTCGGATGGGTGTTTGGCGAGACGCTGGACGACACGTTCTCGCTCGACGGCGATGTGGTCGGCTTCGATCTGACACAGATTCTCGACGCGCAATCCGAACGGGAACGCATGGCGGTGCTGAGCTATGTGTTCCGGCGGGTAGAGCGTCAGATGCGGGACCGCCGCCGCACGATCGTTGTGCTCGACGAGGCATGGAAGGCGATTGACAATCCGTATTTCGCGCAGGTGATCGAGGGATGGCTTGCCACACTTCGCAAGCAGAACGCCGTGGTGCTGATGCTCAGTCAGAATGCATCTCAACTCGCGCGGTCACGGGTGGGGGAACGGATTTTCCAGTTCTTCCCCACGCAGGTGATTTTCCCCGATGCGAAGTCGTCGCCCGACGATTTCGCGCCGCTGCGGCTCAACGAGGCCGAAGCCGCCCTCGTGACGGGCCGCTGGCAGGGGCGGAAATTCCTGCTGCGCGATGATGAACACTCGGTCCTGCTCGATGGCGATCTCTCGGCATTGGGACCGCTCTTGCATGTGCTGGGTGGCGGGCGCGCGGGGCTGTCGGTGGTCGGGCGCGATTATCGGGACAAGGACGATTTTTGGAGGGTTGTGCTGTGAGAGTTGTGTTGGGTATCGGGGCTGTCTTGATGATCGCGGCCTGCGAAGTGACGGAACCTGTAGAGGCGAAATGCCGGTGTTTCAACGCAAACGGTGAAAGCACCGGCAATTGCGAGTTCATCGCGGTGGCGCAAGGCGGGCCGGTCTTTTCCTTCTCTGGCGGGCAGGCGCAAAGCGCGCCGGTCGGGGAGCTGTGCGTTGCGAAGGAGTAAGAGACGCTTCACGCTGACGCGCGCTCTGGCGGGTGTCGCGGTGGCGGGTCTGCTCGCAGGCTCTGCGGCGGCGCAGGGCGTGCCCATTGTGGACGCGCGGAATCTTGGAGAGCGCCTGCGCGTCTTCCTCAACCTGGAGGAAGACCGTGACACGCAGGTGGAGAAGGCGAACAAGCGCGCCGACATGCAGGATTTCGAGAATGCGCAGATCGAGACGCTGGACCGGATGATCGAGGCGTTCGGATCGCTCTCGACGTTCCAGGCGACCTTCATCGGCGGCGGGGCCGATATGCCCGAGATGCAGACAGTCTATGGGCCTCTGGCGAACCCGGCTGGCCGGGTCATGTTCGGCGATGCAAAAGAGAATATCGAGGAGCTGATCATCCGGGGCGCGCGCGATACCTACGGGCACGCGGGCGTCGCGGCGGCGGGTCTGTCGCCGATGCAATGGCGCGCACTTCTTCAGGCGTTGATCTGGCAGGAAAGCCGGTTCCGGGTGGGGGCGAAGTCGCCCGCCAATGCCTATGGGCTGACCCAGATCATTCCGGGGACGGCGCAGCAATTGGGGATTTACCCTGCCTATTACGAAGACCCCTATTTGCAGGTGACGGGCGGCGGGCGCTATCTGGCGCAGCAACTTGCCCGGTTCGACGGCAATATCATCCATGCGCTTGCGGCCTATAACGCAGGGCCGGGGCGGGTGATCCAGTATAACGGGGTGCCGCCGTTCAAGGAGACGCAGCACTATGTGCAGGTGATCCCGGCCAAATATAACAGCTATCTTGCGCGGATGGGCGGAGAAGAGGCGCAGGGCACGATTGACCCCGCGGAATATGCCGTGGCCTCGGCCTCGCTCATGTCGCACGGCTCGATGCACTATGCCGAACATTCGCTTGCGACCGCGCAACAGGCGTTGCGCCGGGTGCGCGCGCTTGTGGCGCAGATCGGCGACACTCCGACCGTCAAGGAATCCTACGATCTGAACACGATGATGCGCGCGGAAATCATCCTGATCCTCAATGAAAGGATCAAGATGAAGGCGGCGCGCACGGCGGCGGAGAACGCGGAAATGATGGCGGTGCTGACCGCCCAGAGAGAGGCGTTTGCCTTTCTCGACTTTGTGCAACCGGAGTTTTGAGGGGTTTGGGTATGAAGAGATGGCGTGGAAATCTGGTCGCAGGTGCGGTGGCGATTTGGGGCACGGGCGCAATGGCGCAAGGCGTGCCGACGATTGATACGCGCAATCTGCTGCAACAGATTCAGGTCTATGAACAGCTTCTCGAAGATGCCGGTCTCCAGACCGAGCAATTGGGGCAACTCACTGAACAGGTGCGCCTGCTTGATCAGCAATTGTCGAAACTGCGCGATGTCGAGGCCCTGCTGAAAGACCCCACACAGGTGCTCAGCCTCGCTCTTGGCACGGATCTGGACGGTCTGCTCAACAGGAAGTTTGACCTTGAAATGGTCGGAACCATCCTGCGCGGCGCGCGCGGCGATTGGAGCGGGCTTGGCGAGGGGGCAAGCGAAAGACTTCAGGGATTGATCGGCAATGTCTTCACCAGTGCGGGCACGTCACAGGAGGCCATTACCGATATGGCCGAGTCGGGCGATCCCCGGCGTGAGCGCAATGCAACACAATCCGCCAGCAACGCGGCCACCTCTGCTGCGGCCCAGGTTGCCTATGAAGAGGCCACGACATCGGTTCGTCGCGTCGAGCGTCTTGTGACCGAGATCGCGAACATGGACACGCTCAAGAAGTCGGTCGATCACAACACGCGCGTGACGGCCGAGCTGGCGGTCGCCATGGCGGCGCTGTGGCAATTGGAAAGTGTGCAGACCATGAATGTCGGTCTCATGGGGGTGGCGGACGCCGCGACGCTGGCGGAGATCGAGAAGTTCACCGACTTCACCGCGCCTGATCTCACCCCGGTCCGTGGCGAGTGAGCGCCATGGCGAAAGAGGCAAACAGTATTCTTGAAGCCGAGGTTGTGTTCGGCGCGTTGCGCCGGGAACGGTTGTGGCAGTGGATCGGGGCTGGATCGGTGGCTACGGCGCTTGTCGCGCTGGCGACCGCTTCCGTGGTGGTCATGTCCTACCGCCCGCCCGCCCCCGTGGTGGTGCCGTTTGATCCGGCAACCGGCGTGGCGGTGCCCAATGCGGCGGTCGGGTCCATCCGTCTCGATGAGGAACGCGCCGTGATCGAGGCGCTCGCCTTTCAATATGTGATGGACCGCGAGACCTATAATCAGATCGACAATGATATTCGGATCAACCGCGCGCTGGCCCGCACGGCGGGGACGGCGCGCGCCGAATTGCGCCGCCTGTGGGATTCCTCACAAGAGGGCAACTGGCCGTCGCGCTACGGCGGGCGCACCCAGATCACGGCGTCGATCACAAGCATCGCGCTTCTGGGCGGCGACCGGGTGCAGGTCAGGATGCGCAAGCGTCTTGTCAACCCGGATGGGGCATCCGAGGGCGGGTTCACCGTCGTGATGAAATACGAGTTCCGGGCGGGCGAGGAAAAGACCCTTGAGGCGGTCTGGCAAAACCCGCTCGGGTTCACAGTGACCGAGTATGCCGTCACGGCGGAGCGGAGGCAATGATGCGGGGAATAGGTGTTCTGGGCGTGATCGGCTGTTTGATGGCCGCACCTGCCTTGTCCGAGGTCACACCGGCGGCAAGCAAGCTCGACAACCGGGTGCGTGTGTCGAAATATGTCGATGGGCAGGTCTACAATATCCGCACGTCGCTGACGCGCGCGACCACGGTGGAGTTCGCGCCAGGGGAACGGATCGTCTCGATTGTGGCCGGCGATACGGCCTCGTTCAAGTTCGAGTCGATCCCCGGTGAACGGGTGTTCGCGATCAAGCCCACGTCGCGAGGCGTGCGCACCAATGCGACCGTTTATACCAATCAGCGCAGCTATTATTTCAGCCTGAGCGAGGGAGCGTCACCCTTTTATGTGCTTCGGTTCGACTACCCTCAAGTGCATGATCCGCGCCGCAACGCGGTCACGCGGGCGGCGTCCTCGCGGCGTTACGGGGTCAGCGCACGCAATGAAATCACGCCGGTTGCGATCTGGGATGATGGATCGTTCACCTATTTCCGGTTCTCACCGCAAAATCCGGTTCCGGCTATTTTCAAGGTGACGAACGGGCTGGAGCGAAGCGTCAATTCCACGATGATCGAGGGCCGCGTGATGCGGGTGTCGGGCACGTCGCGCCAATGGGCGGTCAGGTTCGGCGATGTCGAGGTTTGCGTGGCGGAGATGGTCGATGGGTAACGGGGATGATCTGAGAAGCAGTATCAGTCAGATTGAAAAAGAAGTCGGCAAAAAGGCGCGCGGCTCGCAGATGGGACGTGTTCTCTTGGCAAGCGCGCTTGGTGTCGGTGTGCTTGGCGGCGGTGCGGGCCTTTATGTGGCGCTCACGGGCGACAAGCCACAAGAGCCGTCGCTCCCGACGCGGCAGGTGGCGGAGTTTCCGCAGGATCGTGGCGCGGTCGAGGCGCTTGACGCGCCTACCCCTCCTGACCCGGTGGTGATCGAGCGGGTGATGGTGGAGGATCGAGTTGATACGGCCACGCTGAGCCGGATCGCCGATCTGGAAGCCGAGTTGGAGCGGGCACGCTCGTTGGTGGTGGACCGAGAGGGGGAAACAGCGGCGGAGCGCGCCTTGCGCGATGAAGTCCAGCGTGAGCGGGATCGGTTCGCGCAGGAGCTTGCTGCCCTGCGGTCCACGGCTGAGAATGATCGTGCGCGCGCAAATGGGTTGCTCGAAGAATTGAAGAGCACGCTCGATGCGGCCAAGCGCGAGGCGGAATTGGCGCGCACGAGGGCCGAATCCGAGAAGGTGCGACTGGAAGCGGATGCGGCCAAGCGCGAGGCCGATATGCGCATTGATTATGAACGGGAATTGGCCGCGTTGCGCGCGCGGCCCGAGATTGATCCCGAAGAAGAAGAGCGGCGGCGGCGCGAGGAAGAGGAGCGGCGTCGGCTTGAGGAGCGGCGCGCGCAAATGGAGGCCGAGGAGCGCGAGCGGGTGCGCTCGGGCATGGTCGCACTTGCCAATACGGCGGAACCGGAAGCCGGGGCAGGGGACCGGCGCGCAACCCGCAACGAATCCTTCGTGAGACGTGGCATCGGCGACGTTCCGGTGTCGCGCGCCAGCGTGATTGCGAACCCGGCCTTTACGGTGCCGCAAGGGACGGTCATTCAGGGTGCGTTGGAGACGGCGGTGGATAGCAGCCTGCCCGGTGAAATCCGCGCCGTGGTGAGCGAGGACGTGCATAGTCTCGACGGCTCGCGGGTGCTGATACCTGGTGGGTCCAAGCTCTTCGGGGAATACAGTTCGGAAATCAGTCTTGGCCAGCGCCGCATTCTTGTGGCCTGGACGCGCATTCTGACCCCGGATGATCGCTCGATCAGCATCGCGTCTTTCGGGGCGGATCGCCTGGGACGCAGCGGGACGGCCGGAAAGGTGGACACGCGGTTCTGGGCGAAGTTCAGCGGCGCGGCGGCGATTTCCTTGATCGGCGCGGGGACGGCGGCGGTGCAAAGCGACGGCGGAAACCAGTTGGTGCAGTCGGGCGCGTCTAATCCGGGCGCTGCGGTTGCCTCGGACCTCAATTCGGTCACGTCCACGGCCATTGGCGAGATATTGACGATACCGCCGCGTATTTCGGTGAAACAGGGCGCGCAGATCACGATCATGGTGGACCGGGACCTGGAGATATTCTGATGTTAGATTCCTACATCTCGGACGGGCTTGGAAGGCTCGCACGGCTTATCGAGCCGGACCTTGTGGAGATTGCTGTCAATCCCGATGGCGGTGTGTGGATTGAACGGCTTGGGGACGCCTTCATGACGCGGGCGGCAGTCACGCTGACGCCCAAGGAAGCGGCGGAAATTGCCCTCAGGATCGCCTCCGAAGGCGGCGTGCGCATATCGGAGAAAAACCCCGTGGGCAGTGCGTCCTTTGAGTTGCGCGGTTGGCTTGTGCGCGCGCAGATCGTGCAGCAACCTGCGGTCAGAGGGGGGCAATCCATCTCGATGCGGTTCTTCCGCTCTGACACGGACGTGGTTCCCCCGGAATATCTCTTCGGGAGTGCGGTCAGCGCCTCGGAACGCCGCCGTGAGGTGATCGAGGAAGTCGCGCGGCTGTCTCAAGAGGATATTCAAGGCGCGCTTCGCCTATGCGTGGAAAGCAAGCTCAACGTGATTGTCTCGGGCGGGACCAGCTCGGGCAAGACGATGCTGGCGCGCTGGATGGTGGCGCAGATTGATGACCGGGAACGGATTCTGACCATCGAGGACGTGCCGGACCTGATGCCTGCGCAGCCCAACAAGGTGATGATGGTATCGGCGCGCGCAAGCGACGTGCGCTCGCCCAATGCGCTCTTGCAAGCCTCGCTGCGGATGCGCCCGGACCGGATCATCCTGTCCGAGGTGACGGGCGAGGATGCCTACACCTTTCTCAAGGCGGTCAATACCGGCCATGGCGGCTCGATCACCACGGTTCATGCCGAAAGCGCGGAACTGGCAATCGAGCGGATGGCGCAGACCGCTTTGGAGGCAAGGGGACAAATGACCTATCAGGACATGGTGGGTTATGTGACGCGCTCGATTGATGTGGTCGTGCATGTCGCAAAGCAGGATGGCAGGCGCGGCGTGATGCAGGTCTTTCAGCCGTCTGAATTTGGTGCGGTGTAACCGAGGAGGTAAGTGATGAAACTGGTCTCAATCATGGCCGTGGCGGCTCTTGGTGCGGTGCTGGCGGTCCCTGTCGCCGGTCAGACGGTGCAGGATTTTCTCAAGCCGGTGGAGAAGCCCAAAGGCCCGGTGACGGCGGAAAACTATGTCGATCCGCAGATCGCTGATCGGCGGGCCTGCAAGGACCGACCGGGACGCCCTGGATGGCTCATGGTGCAACCGAAGGTGGAGGGAAATTTTTCACCCGTGGGCGGTTACTTTTGGAGGCAGGAGATTGGGCAAGAGTTCGTGTCATTCAAAGTGGTGTCGTCCGTCATTGCGGCAGGCGAGTGCACCTGTGAGCTGATGTATCCCGATATTGATCAGTTTCGGGATGAGATCGAGGAGCTTTGGC
>JBLRXE010000007.1:0-22261 GCA_047920895.1 Roseovarius sp. | reverse complement strand
ATCGGTCAGGAGGCCCGGCGCTCCGGGTATGCGCGTCAGGTCCAGATCCGGTTTCTGAAACCGCTCGACCAGATCGCGCGCAAGCGCGTCGAGCTTTGCGTTGGCCTCGACGGCTGCGCGATCCCGGACGTCGAACAAGGCGCCCAGTTGCCCGCCCTGCAAGGGGCCACGTTCAGCGCCGACAGGCACCTCGGTACCGTCTATCCTGATCCCCGATAATTGCCCCCCTTCCCGCGTCATTTGCGGCGTCACCAACGGGGTGGGATCAAAGAACAGCGTGACCGCCCGCCCATCGAGCAACAGCGCCCCAGCGGTGGTCACAAGGGCGACAGAGGCATCCCCGCGCGGCACCTGCCGCAGCGGCACGATCTCGGCCAGAGCGTCAATTGCGCTTTGGCGCTGATCCTCAAGAGCTGTGGTGTCATTGCCGCGCAATTGGCCCGTGGATATCAGGGTATTGAGCGTGGCCACCTGTTTGAGTCCCGCGTTGAGCGCATCCACCGCCGTCGCGATATCGCGATCCGCGGCCGTTCTCAGTCGCGCAATTTCACCAGCGGCATCATTTATCAGCGCGGTCAGACCCTGCGCTGCGCTCAGGACCGCCTCCAGACGGTTCGTGTCCTCGGGGCGGGTGCCTGCCGTCTCGAGCGCCACTTCAAGCGCAGCCAAACGACCCGTCAGGGAGTGTGACGCATCGGGCGGGCCGACTGTCCTCTCGACGGCACTTGTGAACCCGGCCTGCACCTCTGCGGCGGCACGCGCGCCATCGGCCAACCGCCGGTCGGACAGCAGGCCCAGATCGACCTGCCGAGAGACGCTTACAACCTGCACGCCACGACCGTCCCGCGTCGCCGCAAGCGTAATCTCGCGCGGCGCAAAGCCCTCGGTCAGCGCATTGGCGAGATTGCCTGACAGCACGTCCACCGTGCGCATATTGGCATTAAGTCCGCTCAGAGCACTGGACAGGGCAGATCCCAGGGTCATGACGTTTCCTTTCCTTCTGAGTCAAAGAGGGGATCAGCGGATGATGTTGGCCGTTTCCTGCAACATCTCGTCGACAGTCTGGATTACCTTTGCGTTCGACGAATAGGCCCGCTGAGTCTGGATCATATCCGTCAACTCGCCCGCAACATCGGTCGCGGATTCCTGACGGGCAAAGGCCACGATATCGCCGGTCGGCCCATCCCCGGCATCCCAAAGAAAGAAGGTGCCGCTCTGCGTCGATGGCAGGTAGGTTTGCTGATCCATCGAGATCATGCCGTTCGGGTTTGGCATATCCACGAGCGGCACCTGATAGACGATACGGCTCACCCCGGTGTCAAAAGTGGCGCGGACAAATCCGTTGGCATCCACTTGGGCAGACGTCATGTTGCCCACCGGCGAGCCATCCTTGGCGATGGACAGCGGCGCAAAGCTGTCCGAGAGCTGGCTCATGCCCTCAGATGTGCCGGGACGCCCGATATTGATCTCGATCGGACCGCCCGCCACATCCACGATGACAGTGCCACTGGTCGGGTCATAGGCACCGCCTGTCATGTTCTGGACATCGAGCAGGGTGCCGCCCGTCTCGCGCCCGTCATCGAAGGTCAGGATATATTCCCCGATCAGCGCATTGCCTTGCGCGGAATCGGTCAAGGTCACGGTCCATTCATTCGACCGACCCGCGGCCGGAACAGTCGGCGTGAATTGCATCGAGATCGTCTCGGATGTGCCGAGATTGTCGAAATACTCGATCGAAAGCTGCTGGGGATCGCCCACGCTGTCAAAGCGTGTATCCGTGGCAGGCAGGTTGATGCCCAGGTTGATGGCGGTGGTCGGCTCGCCAGTCAACTGGTTGACGTTGATCTGGACGGGTTGTAGCCCGGCGCTGGTATCACGCGAAAATTCGGGGATGGTGCCATCTGGATTGGCCGGCCAGCCCAGCAGGACAAGCCCCGATTCGGTTACGAGCCGCCCTTGGGAATCGGTTCGGAAAGAGCCGGTCGTGGTCAACAGCATCTTGGGATCGCCATTGCCAACCGCGAGGTCGGTCACGCGTGCCACCGGCAGGAATCCACGGTCGCGCACCGCGAGATCGGTCGGATTCGAGGAACTGACAATAGCGCCGCCCTGATCAATCAGGCGTTGCGTACCGGCGCGCACTCCGCCCGCGGAATAACTGCCACCGCGCCCGGATATGACAATCGATTCGAAATCAGCCTCTACCCGGCGGTAGCCGAAGGTCGATGAGTTGGCAATATTGTCCGCGATCGTGGCGAGCCGCGTGGCATTTGCGTTCAAGCCCGCTACGCTGGCATTGAGTGAGGAGGAAATTGTCATGGATGCGCCCTTCTGCTGCGTCGACCAACCTTGGGACACAGACATACGCGCGTAACTTTAACAGTCAGCTAATGAGCAAAATTATCCCTAGTTCCTTGTGACCTCGGACCGCAGCAGGATCATCTCGAGCCTGTTGTTGCGCAGGTCCATCGGATCGAAAACTACTGGCGAGCGATCCGCATGGCCTGTGATCCGGCGCATCCGCTTGGCCGCAAGGCCCGCATCCTCGAGCATTAAACGAAACTGATTGGCGCGCGCTGCGGACAGATCCCAGACCGGATTTCTCACCAGCATCACAGGTTGCGCGCGCGTGTGCCCGGCAAGTGCCGCATCGTTGATCACCAGATTGGCGGCAGAGGCCAGCAGCACCGTCAGGTCTTGGAGCAACCGTGTCGGCGTGGCCTGATCCACCTCAAAGAGCGAGACGTCAGGCAGGTCGAAAATCTCGATCACCAAGCCCTCGTCGCTGACGCGGGTCACAATATGGCGCAGGAGGTCGTCCGATACCATGCTCTCACCGTTACGCCCTGTCAGCATGGCCTCGATCATGGAAAACGCCTCCGCCTCAGCGGCTTGCGCCGCTGAGAAATTGCCGCCTTCGATCGGCCCCATTTCACCCCGTGCCTGTTGACTGGAAGTCGCGCGAGGCTGCGATGCACCAACGCCATTCTGCGGTAGAACATCCTTGGAAAAGATGCTCTCACCGCCAAAAGCGCCTTCGCCGCCGCCAGATGTGCGGCTGATCGGGACAGTCGGACTGAAATAATCCGAAATCCCCTTGCGTTGTTGTTCGGTCGTCGCGTTCAGCAGCCACATCAGCAGGAAAAAGGCCATCATGGCCGTGACAAAGTCTGCATAGGCAACTTTCCAGGCACCGCCATGATGCCCGCCGCCGCCCACGACCTTTTTCCGTTTGATGATGACTGGCGCCGCATTGTTCTGCGCGCCCATTCTCACCACCTTTGTACTCACCCACGTTAAGAGTTAGCACAGCAGAGCTTACCTGGCTGTTAACACCTCAAGTTTTAGCGATTTCCGGGCCTTCAGACCTGTCCCGGCAACCACAGGACAATCGCCGGAAAGGCCACCAGAAGGGCTATGGTGACGGCATCTGCAACAAAGAACGGCGTCACGCCCCTGAACACATCCTGAACGCTTATGTCGTCCCGCACCCCCGCCACGACAAAGCAGTTGAGCCCGATTGGCGGCGTGATCAGACAGAATTCGGCCATCTTGACCACAAGGATACCGAACCAGATCGCGCACATCGGCCCGGACATGCCAAAGGTGCTGTCTGCCGCGCTGACCGCAACACCGCCATTCAGCGCCATCACCGCCGGATAGACCACCGGCAGGGTGAGCAGCAGCATACCGATCGCATCCATGAACATGCCCAGCACCGCATAGGCCAGCAGGATGCAGACCAGAATCAGCATCGGTGACATGGTGAGAGAGGTGATCCAGTTAGAAAAGGCATGCGGCAGATCGGCAAAGCCGAGAAAACGCACATAGATCAGCACGCCCCAGATGATCGTGAAAATCATCACGCTCAGCTTGGCGGTCTCGAGCAGGGCATCCTTCAACTCGGGCCAGCGCATCCCGCGGTAGAGTGCGACCAGGAACACCAGAAACGCCCCGATGGCCCCGCCTTCGGTCGGCGTGCCCCAGGCATCGCCGCCAAACGGATTGTAGACAAAGAACACAATGGTCACGACCACAAACACAATGGGCAGCGCGGGGGGCAGGGAGACAAATCGCTCACGCCAGGTAAACCCGCCCACTGGCGGGCCAAAGCCCTTGATGGTAAGCGCCAGACCGATGATCAAGAAGGCATAGACAAAGGCCGAAAAGACACCCGGAATAAACCCCGCCAGCAAGAGCTTGCCCACATCCTGCTCAACGATGATCGCGTAGATCACCAAGAGGGCAGAGGGCGGAATGAGGCTGGCGAGGGTGCCCCCTGCCGCCACAACGCCTGCGGCAAAGCGTTTGTCATAGCCGATCTTGAGCATTTCGGGGATGGCGATGCGGGCAAACACCGCCGCCGTCGCCACGCTCGCCCCCGACACGGCGGCAAAACCCGCTGTGGCAAACACGGTCGAGACAGCAAGCCCCCCCGGCACCCAGGCGATCCAACGTTTTGCCGCCTCAAAGAGCGCCTGCGTCAGGCCCGCGTAATAGGCAAGATAGCCGATCAGAATGAAGGTGGGAATGAGGCTGAGCGCCTGCGAACTGACCTTGGAATGCGGCACCTGTCCTGCGGTCTTGACCGCGACGGTCAGCGCCCAGAGGAATTGATCGCCCTCGTAGCCTTTCTTGGACCAGAAAATCCAGATCAGGCCAATCATGCCGGCAAGAGCGGCGGCAAAGGCCACCCGCATGCCCAGCACCACGACAACCAGCATGATGCCGGTGACGACAATTCCAATCTCGATAGGCTCCATCAGACGGGTTCCCTAAGTGTCATGGCCGGCCAATTGCGCGGCTTCGCGTGCGGCCTGCGTGGCCACATCTTCTATCAGGGGCACAGCCACCGGCTGTTGTGTCCCCGTGAGAGCAGCCCGGCCATAGCCCCAGAGTTGCAGCAGGAGGCGCAACGACAGCACCGCAAACGCGATGGGCGCCAGGATCTTGGCGGGCCAGATCGGCAGGCCGATGTCAATCGTGCTGTCGCGGCTCCACATCGGCACGCCCCAGTCGAAACTGCGCTGGAAATGCGCCCATGTCCCCCAGACCAGCAAGAGCATGAGCACCAGCACCGCCAGCGTGGTAATGAATTCGACCACCCAGAGCGCCCGCCCCTTGAGCAGACCCACCACAATATCCATGCGGATATGCCCGCCGTCCCGCTGCGTATAGGCCACACCCATAAAGGCGATGAGCGGCATGATCTGTTCGATCCAGTCAACGTAACCGGGAACAGGCTGATTAAAGAAATTGCGCCCGCCAACCGAGATCACCGCAAGGATCATGATACTGAACACCGCAATCCCGCTCAGCAGGGCCAGCAATCTCTCCAGCCGGTAGAGACGCCGATCCAGACCGCTCAGCAGACTATTGTCGGACAGCACAGATGCCGAACCTGCCATGGGTTTCCCCCCGTGTTCTCAGGATTCAAGACGCCCCGCCACGCATCAGGCGCGGCGGGGCGGTGTCATCGGCTCAGGAGCCGCCCTTGATTTCGGCCAGCTTGCCGATCACGAAATCATAGAGTTCCTGCGCAGGCAGGCCGCGTGCCGTATTCGCTTCAATCCAGCTCTCGGCGGCCGGACCGGCCGCCGCCTCCTTGAACGCGTCAAGCGAGGCCTGATCAAAACTGACCGAGGTGATTCCACGCTCTTCGAGGGCCGGCCCCCAGGCCTTCATCGTCTCGTTCTCGTAATAGTCGATGTAATGCGCGAGCGCCTCATCAACCGATCCAATCAGCACCGCGCGCTCGGCATCGCTCAGCGCGTTGAACGCATCGGTATTCACCACAACCGGGCAATTCACCGTGCCGGGGTTGAGGTTGGCAGTCCACCACGACGCACTTTCGATGGTGCCAAAGGACATATGGGCATGCGGCGCGAAACTGACGGCCTTGACCACACCGCTGTCCATCGACTGCCGCACTTCGGTGGCGGACATCGAGGTGGGCACGGCACCGATGGCCTGCATGGCGGTTCCGATCCCGCCCAGGGCGCGCACGCTCATGCCCTTGAAATCCTCGGGGCTGTCGGGCACGTCGCCGGCACCGACAAAATTGTATTGCGGCATCGGCGTAGGCATCAAGAGCATGGCATTCCACCGGCCCAGATCAGCCTGAACCGCCGGATGCGCATAGAGCGCCTGCGACAGTGCCGTTTCCTGTTTCAGTGTTTCGACACCGAGGAACGGCAGCTCCAACACCGTCAGCGACGGGTTCTTGTCGGCGTGATACCCGGCACAGAACTGCGCCATTTCAAACGCCCCGATGGAAATCCCGTCAAGGTTCTCTTTCTCGTTCGACAGGCCACCATAGCTGATGTTCAGGGTGAACTCGCCATTGGTCTTGGCACTGATCAGCTCTGCGATCTTTTCCACATGTTCGGTAAAGGCGCGGCGTTTGCCCCAGACGGACACGTTCCATTCGGTCGCCATCGCCTCGCCCGCAAAGGCAAGGCTGAGGGCCGCAACAGCGGTATAGCTCAGGTATTTCTTCATCGTTTCTCCTCCCGTTCTTTATTGTGCACGCGGGCGAGCCAGGGAATAGGGCAACGGAACATCCGGACAGACCGGCACTTTCCCCGGACAACCCGGTTGAATTTCGCAAGAACACACCAGCGACGCCCCTTTGTCCAGCCCCGCAATGCCCAAGGGGCCGCAAGAGGCGGGGCTGGCCATCGCCACGCCCACGCCCTAGGCAGCATCTGGAGCAACGCGCATCCGATCCCGGTCCCGCGCGCGTCTCAGACCGGCATGAACAGCGCCATCTGGTCACACCGCCCCCCCCATGCTAAGCCCCGTTCAACCCGTGACCGAGGTCCATCATGCCCGCCAAACCTGCCCTTTCCCGGCCCGAATTCATCGCCATGATGGCGATGATGGCCGCGACGGTGGCCTTCTCCATTGATGCGATGTTGCCCGGTCTGCCGCATATCGCCGAGGCGCTGACGCCCGAGGCCCCGAACCGGGCACAGCTGATCATCACCGCCTTTCTACTGGGGTTGGGGCTTGGCACCTTTGTTTCCGGCCCGCTTTCGGACAGTTTTGGCCGCAAGCGGGTGATCCTGATCGGTGCGGCGATCTATGCGGCGGGGGCCGGTCTGGCAATGGTGGCGCCCAGCCTTGAGACCTTGCTTGCCGCGCGCGCGGTTCAGGGCGTGGGCGCAGCGGCCTTTCGCATCGTGTCGATTGCCATCATCCGCGATCTCTATGCCGGGCGCGACATGGCGCGGCTCATGTCATTCGTGATGATGGTCTTTGCGCTGACACCTGCCATGGCCCCGCTTTTGGGTGCGGGCATCATCGTATTGGCGGGCTGGCGTGGGGTGTTCGCGGCCTTCGTGGTTTTTGCGCTGGTCCTGTCGCTCTGGATGGCGCTGCGCCTGCCCGAGCCGCTGCCCGCGCAGGCCCGCCGCCCGTTTCGCGCCGCCCCCCTCTGGGCCGCGCTGCGCGAGGTGCTGGCGCATCCGGTGACGCGAATGGCGATTGTGGTGCAGATGCTCTGCATGACCACGCTCTTTACCTCGCTCAGCATGGTGCAGCCGGTCTTTGACGAGACATTCCACCGCGCCGCGAGCTTTCCCCGTTGGTTCTTTCTGATGGCGCTGATCGCGGGCTGTGGCAGTTTCCTCAACGCCCGCCTTGTCATGCGATTGGGAATGGAGCGGATGGTCAGCGCGGCACTGGCCACGCAAATCGCCCTGTCGGTTGTGGCGATCCTGCTCTGGCAAATCGGCCTGCCGCCCGGTGCGCAATTCGCCACCTTCCTGATCTGGCAGACCGGCGTTTTCTTTCAGGCGGGGCTGACACTTGGCAATCTCAACGCGCTGGCGATGGCCCCGATGGGCGCGATTGCCGGCATGGCCGCGAGCGTGACCGGCGCCGTGGCCACCGTGGGCAGCGTCGCCATCGCCGTGCCCATCGGACAGCAATTTGCAGGCACGCCGATGCCCGCACATCTGGGTGTGCTGGGTGCGGTGCTGGTGGGCTATGTCCTGATGCAGCGGCTACGGATGCGCACAGCGGAAATAGTATGAGTCACTTTATTTTGTATACCGTCGCATACTATCTTTATCGCACGCGAATTTTCCGTTAAGACGGCCTCAATCCAACGAGTCGCGCGCCCGCGCCACAGGGCGACAGCGCGCATCCCCTGATCGGAAAGGATCCCCGATGGCCACGTCCAATACGCCCGACATCATTTACACCAAGGTCGATGAAGCCCCCGAACTGGCAAGCGCCTCGCTCTTGCCGATCATCCAGCGATTCGCGGCAGCCGCCGATGTGACCGTGGGCACCAAGGATATCTCGCTGGCAGGCCGCATCCTTGCCGCCTTCCCCGAGCATCTGACCGAAGAGCAGCGCATCGCCGACGATCTGACGGAATTGGGCGAACTCGTGAAAACCCCCAATGCCAATGTCATCAAACTGCCCAATATCTCGGCCTCGGTGCCACAGCTTTTGGCCGCAATCCGCGAATTGCAGGCCCAAGGCTATGCCATCCCCGATTATGCCGAAGACCCGCAGACCGACGCCGAGAAATCGGCGCGCGCGCGGTATGACGCGCTCAAGGGCTCTGCCGTGAACCCGGTCCTGCGCGAGGGCAATTCCGACCGCCGCGCCGCGAGCGCGGTCAAGAAATACGCGCAGGCCAATCCGCATTCCATGGGCGACTGGTCTGCGGACAGCAAGACGCGCGTGGCGGCCATGGCGAGCGGCGATTTCTTCTCGAACGAGAAATCCGCAACCCTGCCGCAGGCGGCCAAGGTCAAGATCGTTCTGGAAACCGCCAATGGCGAAACCGTGCTCAAGGACGGTCTGAGCTATCCGGCCGGAACCGTGGTCGATGCCACCTATATGAGCGCCGCTGCGCTCGACGCCTTTCTTGCCGAGGAAATCGCGCGCACCAAGGCCGAAGGCGTGCTGTTTTCCATCCACCTCAAGGCCACGATGATGAAGGTCTCGGACCCGATCATCTTTGGCCACGCAGTCAGGGCCTTTCTTGCCCCGGTGTTCGAGCAATTCGGCGACGAGATGACCGCACTCGGCGTGAACCCGAATTCGGGGATGGGCGATCTGTTGGCACGCGTCAAGGACAGCCCCGCGATCATGGCGGCGATTGACGCCTGCATAGCCACACGCCCGCCGCTCTATATGGTGGATTCCGGCAAGGGGATCACCAATCTGCATGTGCCGTCCGACGTCATCATCGACGCCTCGATGCCCGCGCTCATCCGCGCTGGCGGCAAGGGCTAGGGGCCGGACAATGCAGAGCATGACACCGTGTGCGTCATCCCCGACAATGCCTATGCGCCGGTCTATGACGAGGCGGTCAAGTTCTTCAAAGAGAACGGCAAGCTGAACCCCGCCACCGCAGGCACGGTGCAGAACATCGGGCTGATGGCGCAAAAGGCCGAGGAATACGGCAGCCACCCCACCACATTCGAGATTGCCCAGACCGGCACCGTCAAGATGGTGCTCGAGGATGGCACCGTCCTGCACCAGCACAGCGTCGAAGCGGGCGACATCTGGCGCTCGGCCTCGGCGCGCAAGGCCCCGATCGAGGATTGGGTCAATCTGGCCATCGAGCGGCAAAAGGCCACCGGCTATCGCTCGATCTTCTGGCTGGATGCGGCCCGCGCCCATGACGCAGAGCTGATCGCGATGGTCAAACCCATTCTTGAGGCACGGGGCGTCTCTGACAAGTTCGAGATCATGGCCCCCCGCGAGGCGACCCGCGCCAGCCTTGAGACGATCACCAAGGGCGAGAACAGCATTGCCATCACCGGCAACGTGCTGCGCGATTACCTGACGGACCTCTTCCCGATCCTCGAACTGGCCACCAGCGCCAAGATGCTGTCCATCGTCAAGCTGATGCAGGGCGGCGGCATGTTCGAAACCGGGGCCGGTGGCTCTGCGCCCAAGCATGTGCAGCAGTTGCAGTCCGAAAACCACCTGCGGTGGGATTCACTGGGCGAGTTCTGCGCCCTTGGCGAGAGCCTCAAGTTTCTGGCCGAAACCAATGGCAATGACCGCGCCCGCGTTCTGGGCGAGGCGGTCGAGGCCGCGACTCAGGGGATTCTGGATCACGACCGCTCGCCCAGCCGCAAGGTCGGAGAGCCGGACAACCGCGACAGCCACTACTGGTTTGCCCGTTACTGGGCCGAAGCCTTGGCCGCACAGACCGAGGACGCTGCCCTCGCCGCCGAGTTCACCCCGGTGGCACAGGCGCTGGCCGAGAATGAGGCCAAGATCGTGAGCGAACTGGCCGCAGCCCAAGGCAAGCCCGCCGATATCGGTGGCTACTACCACGCCGATCCGGCCAAGCTGGCGGCGGTGATGCGCCCGAGTGCGACGCTGAACGCGATCATCGGCTGATAGGCACAGACCGCGCGGCCCCTCTGGTCGCGCGGGCTATTCTCCGACCGGCAACACGCTATCGCCCGCCAGTTCCTCGGAAAAGGGGCGCGGCATCGGGTCTTTGCCCAGCCGGGCGCGATAGGCGGGCAGGCTCTCGGCCACGCGCATCACATAATTCTGCGTTTCGCGAAACGGGATGTGTTCGATCCAGTCAACGATGCCATGGGCATCGCGCCCGCGCGGATCACCATATTCCTCGATCCACTGCCGCGCCCGTCCCGGACCGGCGTTATACCCCACCGTGACCAGCACGATATTGCCGCCAAAGCGCCCGCCAAGATTCGCCAGATAGGCCGTGCCAAGCCGTGCGTTATAGACCCAGTCATTCAGCACATCCGACGGCACATAGAGCAGGCCCAGATCACGCGCCATATCCCGCGCCGTGCCGGGCATGAGCTGCATCAACCCCTGCGCGCCCGCGCCGCTGACAACCACAGGGTTGAACTCGCTCTCGCGCCGGGCAATGGCAAGAGCCAGTTCCATCGGCGTTGGCAGCTCCATCTGTGACATCGGATGCAGCGCGTAATAGGGGCGCTCTACGATCACCCCGCGCTCTGCCGCCGTCTTGCCCAGCATCACCTGAAGATGTGGCTGGTTCAGATCCTCGAACATATGACCCATCTGCATCAGGCCGGTGCGATCCTGGACCCCGGCCAGATGCAGAAAGAACCGCCGCGCCAGGCCCGGATCGTCCATGCGCAGGGCCAGCGTGCCAATCTCGTGCAGGTCTGTCTGCGCAAACGCGGCGCTGCGCCAGTCTGGCGTGGCCTCATTCCCGGCAAGGCGCAGATCAAAGGGCAATCCGCCTGCCTCGGCGGCCAATAACCCGTAAAAGCTGGTCTGATAGGCCGCCCCTTCGGCATAGGCCAGTTGCGCCGCCTCGTCATCGCCCAGCGCCTCTTGGGTGCGGCCAATCCAATAGCCCGCGCGCCCCAGTGAAATCGGCGTGGCGACGGCGGCGCGGAATCGCTGGAAATGGTCAAGCGCAAGGTCGGGCGCATTCAGATAGGTCAGCGCCAGATAACCCGACAACCATTCGAGATCGGCGTAATGCGACCCCTCGACCAGTTGATGCACCGATGCGATGTCATAGGCCAATTGCGCCTCGCCCGCGCGCATGCTCTGGCGCGCAAGGGTGCGCCGCCAACCGGCCCAGCGCTCCGGCTCGCCCAGCCCCGCCTTGATGCGGCTCTGACGCAAGAGGACGGCAATGGCATCGTCTGGCGCGTTGCTCAGGTGGCGGGTGAACAGTTCGAACGCGATACCGGGATTGCGCGCCTCGGCCTCGGTCAGGCCTTTGCCTCCGTCGCGCTTCACCGTCTCGCGCAAATTCGCCAAACGACGCGCCTCCTCCGGGACCAGGGGCAGCATATCCGCCACATCCCCCAACCCCCGCCAGAGCGCCATATCCAACCGGGCCTCATGATGTGGGGCCAGAAGCGGGCCGAATTCACGCAGGAAATCGTCATGTTCAGCGCGGGTCAGGTCCAGCGTGCGCCATGCCAGCACAAGGCCTGCCTCCGCCTCGCCCTGCCGCCCGCGCGCCAAAAGCGCCCGCGCAAGGCTCAGCGTGCCGGTGCCGGTCTGGGGCAGATAGCCGTTATAAAAAACCAGTAATTCGTCGAAACCGGCCGCCGCCATCGGCGCTTCGCTTTGCCGGCGCAGATAATCGAGACCGGGCCAATGGGCGTTGCGGCCCAGAAAATCGAGAATCGCGCCTGGTTCGCCCAACCCCGCGCGTAGGCGGTGCCATTCGATCAGGTCGGCGGCGGCAATGCCATCGCGCCGCGCCAGACGCGCAGCCACCTCCCAACGCCCGGCTTGCATCGCGTCGAGCGCACTGGCCAGCGGACGCGGCGCCTGCCGTGGCAGATCAGACGCATACCCCGTCGAAACCGACAGGCTGAGCCCCAAAACCATGATCAGCGCGCGCAACATCTCTTGCTTTTTCCGCTATTGCAAAGGATAGACAACGCCAGCCTAAGCGGCCCGCGCGCCCGCGTCCATTCACGATGCCGGTGGCGATGTGCGGTCTGCCGCCGATGGCCAGAAATCACAGCGGGTCCTGCCCAAACGTCAGCAAGAGGAGCGTGTCATGTTCAGAGGATCTTTTCCTGCCCTGGTCACGCCGTTCAAGAACGGCGCAGTGGATGTGGAAACGCTCAAGAAACTGGTGGAATGGCATATCGGCGAGGGCAGTCATGGCCTTGTCCCCGTTGGCACCACGGGCGAGAGCCCCACACTGACCCATCAGGAACATGAGATGGTCGTCGAGGAGGTGGTGCGCGCCGCCGCAGGCCGGATTCCCGTGATCGCGGGCGCAGGCTCCAACAACACGCTCGAAGGCATCCGCTTGATGCAGCACGCCCACAAGGTCGGGGCAGATGCCGCACTGGTCGTGACCCCCTATTACAACAAGCCGACACAGGCCGGGTTGATCGCGCATTTCACCGCGCTGCACGATTGCTGTGATCTGCCGATCATCATCTACAACATTCCCGGCCGCTCAGCCGTGGACATGACGCCTGAGACAATGGGCAGGCTGGCACAATTGCCGCGCATTGTCGGCGTCAAGGACGCCACTGGCGATCTGGCGCGGGTCTGTGCCCAACGCACCACCTGCGGCAAGGAGTTCATCCAGATTTCCGGCGAGGATGCAACCGCCCACGGCTTCAACGCCCAAGGCGGGGTTGGCGTGATCTCTGTCACCGCCAATGTAGCGCCCAAACTGGTGGCGCAGGTCCAAGAGGCGACGCTTGCGGGCGACTATGCCAAGGCGCTCGAATTGCAGGACCGGCTAATGCCTCTGCACCGGGCGATCTTTACCGAGCCGGGGCTGGTCGGCGTCAAATACGCCATGTCCCGGCTGGGGCTGTGCAGCGAGGAGGTGCGCCTGCCGCTTGTCGGTCTCAGCGATCCGGCCAAGGCGCTGGTCGAGGATGGCATGCGCCACGCCGGTCTTATCACCTGAGGCGCGGATTGTTCTGCCGCGAAAGCCGATACATTCGCCCGTGTCGTTCGCCAGAGCGGGCGATACAAATCCGGTTGTTCGCCATCGGTGCCTTTTCGCGTCATTTTTGCCTCAAATGCGCACACAATGCCGCTATGCCTTGATTTCGGGCCTCCTCCGGGTCTAAGCCGCGCAGCAATAAGTTGCACTTTGCAACCCTCATGAAATCCGCAACTGCCCGAGGCCCGCGATGCAATCCCCAAATCTTGCCCCCGTCCCCGAACTCTATGTCTCCTACGAGAGCGCGCAAAAGCTCAAGGTCGAGGCCGGAAATCTCATAAGCTGGGATCTCACCCCGCGCCAGATCTGCGATCTGGAACTTTTGATGAACGGCGGGTTCAACCCGCTCAAGGGGTTCCTGAGCGAGGCCGATTATGACGGCGTGGTTGAAAACATGCGCCTTGCCGACGGCACGCTCTGGCCGATGCCGATCAACCTCGATGTGAACGAGAAATTCGCCGAAGGGCTGGAAATCGGTCAGGATATCGCGCTGCGCGATCAGGAGGGCGTGATCCTCGCCACCATGACCGTCACCGACCGCTGGACGCCCGACAAGGCGCGCGAGGCGGCGCATGTATTCGGCGCCGATGACAGCGCGCATCCGGCGGTGAACTACCTGCACAACACGGCGGGCAGCGTCTATCTTGGCGGCCCCGTCACCGGCATTCAGCAGCCGGTGCATTACGATTTCCGCGGTCGCCGCGACACGCCGAACGAATTGCGCGCGCTTTTCCGCAAGCTGGGCTGGCGCCGCGTCGTGGCCTTTCAGACCCGCAACCCGCTGCACCGCGCGCATCAGGAACTGACCTTCCGCGCCGCGCGCGAGGCGCAGGCCAACCTGCTCATCCATCCCGTCGTCGGCATGACCAAACCGGGTGATGTGGATCATTTCACCCGCGTGCGCTGCTACGAGGCGGTGCTGGACAAATATCCGGGGGCAACGACCACGATGAGCCTGCTCAATCTCGCAATGCGCATGGCTGGCCCGCGCGAGGCGGTCTGGCACGGCCTCATCCGCAAGAACCACGGCTGCACCCATTTCATCGTCGGGCGTGACCATGCCGGTCCGGGCAAGAACTCTGCCGGGCAGGATTTTTATGGCCCCTATGACGCGCAGGACCTGTTCAAGCAGTATCAGGACGAAATCGGCCTCGAGATGGTGGATTTCAAGCACATGGTCTATGTGCAGGAAAAAGCGCAGTATTACCCGATTTCCGAAGTGCCCGAAGGGTCCACAGTGCTCGATATTTCCGGCACCGAACTGCGCCGTCGTCTGGCCGAGGGGCTGGAAATCCCCGAGTGGTTCTCCTTCCCCGAGGTGGTGCGCGAATTGCGCCGCACCCGGCCGCCGCGCTCGCAGCAGGGCTTTACCGTGTTCTTCACCGGCTTTTCCGGCTCGGGCAAATCCACCATCGCCAATGCGCTCATGGTCAAGCTGATGGAGATGGGCGGACGCCCGGTGACGCTTCTGGATGGCGATATCGTGCGCAAGAACCTCAGCTCGGAGCTTGGTTTTTCCAAGGAGCACCGTGATCTCAACATCCGCCGCATCGGCTATGTGGCCAGTGAGATCACCAAGAATGGCGGCATCGCCATTTGCGCGCCGATCGCGCCCTATGCCACCACCCGCCGCGCGGTGCGCGAGGATGTCGAGCAATTCGGCGCCTTTGTTGAGGTCCATGTCTCTACAAGCATCGAGGAATGCGAACGCCGCGACCGCAAGGGGCTCTACAAACTGGCGCGCGAAGGCAAGATCAAGGAATTCACCGGCATTTCCGATCCCTATGATGTGCCCGAGAATCCCGAGTTGCGCGTCGAGACCGAGAATGTCGATGTCGACAACTGCGCCCATCAGGTCATTCTCAAGCTCGAAAGCCTTGGTTTGATCGCAGGCTGACCGACCTGTCGCTTCATCAAAAAGGGCCGTCCCCTCACGGGGCGGCCCTCTGTCATCCCGGCATCGGCGCTGCCGCGTCTCAGTGCACCGTCACCGGCTCCATATTGTTCTGACGCGCCAGTAGAAACGCCAGCTTGCGGTCGCGCACCAGTGCAAGACGCTCTCCCTCGGCGGTATGCACCGCGTAAAGCGTTGTCAGATCGCCCACCTGATCGCGCATGTCAGCGGGCAAATCACCCACCTTGACCGCGCGCACATAGACGATGGGGCGATCCGTGTCTTGTCCGAAATCATATCGCGTGTCCATGATGGCTTACCCCTTGTTGATCTTGATCCGCTGCACGACCGGCTCGGGCTGCGCCCGCGTCAGATCGACATGCAAGAGACCGTTTTCCATGATCGCTTCGCCCACCTCGACCCCATCGGCCAATACGAAGGACCGTTGAAACTGCCGCGCCGCAATGCCGCGATGCAGATAGAGCCGGTCCTCGGCCTCATCGCTCTGACGGCCCCGGATCACCAGTTGACGATCCTCGACGGTGATCGCCAGATTATCCTCCGAGAACCCGGCCACGGCCAGCGTGATGCGATAGGAATTCTGCGAGGTCTGTTCGATATTGAAGGGCGGATAGCCCTCGTTCCCGGATTTCGCGCTGCGTTCAAGCATGCGCTCCAGCTGTTCAAAACCCAGCATATAGGGGTGCGCCCCCAGAGTAAGCTTTGTCATCGACACGTCCTTGAGCTTAAGCGACCGTCCATTGCACAGGCCCCGTTCCGGCAGCCTCCACAAGGAATATGGGGTTTGGGCCGCGTGCCTGCAAGGGCTTTGCGAACGCGCCGCATTTCGGTATCTTATGCGCCTACGACCCCAGAGGAATCGCGTGCCATGAACGCCTATAGCGACCTGTCGATGAAATCCGAGGATGTCTTGCGCGTCGAGTTGGAGGAATTCCGCCGCGAGCATCGCGATTTGGATGAGGCCATTCGCGCGTTGCAGGGCAAGGGCACGGCCGATCAGTTGATGATCCAGCGGCTCAAGAAGAAAAAGCTCTGGCTGCGCGACATGATCGCCCGGATCGAAGACCGGCTCTATCCGGACATCATTGCGTAGCCGCCCGCGATCAGTATAGTGCGCGCTTCGACAAGAGGGGCGTTTTATGACAGGCGTGAAAATCGGCATCATCATGGGTAGTCAATCCGACTGGCCCACCATGCGCGAGGCGGCGCAGATCCTGGATGAATTGGGCGTGGCCTATGAGACGCGGATCGTCTCGGCGCATCGCACACCGGATCGGCTCTGGGATTATGGCAGGACGGCGGTAGCACGCGGCTTGCAGGTGATCATCGCGGGCGCGGGCGGTGCTGCGCATCTGCCGGGCATGATGGCGTCCAAGACGCGCGTGCCGGTGATCGGCGTGCCGGTCCAGACGCGCGCGCTGTCGGGCGTGGATAGCCTCTATTCCATCGTGCAAATGCCCAAAGGGTTCCCAGTGGCCACAATGGCGATTGGGGCCGCAGGGGCGGCCAATGCCGGTCTGATGGCGGCGGCGATCCTTGCCAATTCCGATGCCGACCTTGCACAGCGCCTCGATGCGTGGCGCGCGGCCCTTTCCGCCTCCATTCCAGATGAGCCTGCCGATGAGTGATAGGCTTCCCACGGGTGCCACCATCGGGATCTTGGGTGGCGGGCAATTGGGCCGTATGCTCTCGGTTGCCGCCGCGCGGCTGGGGTTCAAAACCGTGATCTTCGAGCCGGAGGGCGACTGCCCCGCAAGCCATGTGGCACATCGCCATATTCAGGCCGAGTATTCCGACGCGGATGCGCTGCGGCGCTTTGCCGAGGCGGTCGATGTGATCACCTATGAGTTCGAGAATATCCCCACCACAGCCCTCGATGTGCTGGAGGGCATACGCCCCGTGCGCCCCGACCGCCGCACGCTCAAGGTCAGTCAGGACCGCCTGCTGGAAAAGGCATTTCTCAGCGATCTCGGGCTGATGACCGCCCCCTTCGCCGCCGTCGATGACGCCGTGGACATGGCCGAAGCAATGGCCGAAATCGGCCTGCCCGCGATTCTCAAGACCCGGCGCTTTGGCTATGACGGCAAGGGACAGGCGCGTATCATGTCCCCCGCCGATGCCGAACAGGCGCTCGCCGATATGGCCGGCCAGCCTGCGATCTATGAAGGCTTTGTCACCTTCAGCCACGAGGTGTCTGTCATTGCCGCGCGCAACAGCGCGGGCGATGTCGCCTGTTACGATCCCGGCGAGAATGTGCACGAGGGCGGCATCCTGCGCACCACCACCGTGCCCGCGCGGCTCACGGCGGCGCAGCGCACCGATGCCGTGCTCTTGGCGGCCAAGATTCTCAACAGCCTGAAATATGTCGGCGTCATGGGGGTCGAGCTTTTCGTGACGCCCAACGGCCTCATCGTCAACGAAATCGCGCCGCGCGTGCATAACTCAGGCCATTGGACGCAACAGGGCTGCACCATTGACCAGTTCGAACAGCATATCCGCGCGGTGGCGGGTTGGCCCTTGGGCGATGGCACGCGCTATGCCGATGTGGTGATGGAAAACCTGATCGGCGCTGACATGGACCGCGTGCCGGAATTGTCGCGCGCGCCCGGCGTCTCCCTGCACCTTTATGGCAAGTCCGAGGCCAAGCCGGGCCGCAAGATGGGCCATGTCAACCGTATCGTCGCCAAGACCTGAGTGTTACGCTAATCGCCAGCGGCCAAGAGCGCCTGCAACCCTGATCGGTAATCAGGATAGATGAGGTCTATCCCCAACTCCTCCTTGATCCGGCGGTTCGACACGCGTTTTGACTCTGCATAGAACGACCGCGCCATCGGCGTCATCTCGGCGTCGTCAAAGGCCACCTCTTCGGGCAGCGGCAGGCCCAGCAATTCGGCGGCATGGCCGATCACGTCCTGCGGCGGGGCGGGGTCATCATCGCACAGGTTATAGACTGCGCCCGGATCGGGGCGGGCGATCGAGGCCTCCAGCACCTGCGCGATATCCTCCACATGGATACGGCTAAAGACCTGACCGGCTTTGACGATCCGCCGCGCCGTGCCCTGACGCACCTTCTCGAACGGGCCGCGACCGGGGCCATAGATCCCCGCAAGGCGAAAGATATGCAGCGGCAGACCGGGGATCGCCTGCCACGCGGCCTCTGCGTCAACCCGCATTTGCCCGCGTCTGGTCGTGGGGGTGAGCGGGGTCGCCTCATCCACCCAACCGCCCGCGTGATCGCCGTAAACTCCGGTGGTCGAGAGATAGCCCACCCACTTCAACCGGGGTGCCGCCTGCGCAATCGCTGCGCGGTAGCGCGCCAGCACCGGATCGCCCGCCGCGTCCGGTGCGGCGGAAATCAACAGATGCGTCGCAGAGGCCAGAACGGGCGCCAGATCCTCATCAGGCCAGAGCGCGGGCGCCACACCCTCGCGCCGCAACGCCTCTGCCTTGTCGGGGCTGCGGGTGGTGCCTATGATCTGCCAGCCCTTTGGCAGCAATCGGGCAGCAAGGGCGCGGGCGGAAAATCCGTGGCCAAAGGAAAGCAGGGTCGGGGTCATGGCCCCTACATGGCGCGGGTGACAGGATTTGGCAAGGTGGCGGGGTTTCGCCGGTGCACAAAAGCCCTCTGGCGCGAAATGAGGGATGCGGGCATCTTGCGACCAGCATTTTTCAGGAGCCGCCATGTCTTTCATCAGCCGCCGTCTTGTTCTGGGTCTGATCGCGGTTGCCCCGCTGGCCGCCTGCGTGCGTCCCGAACCGGATGTATCCAGCCGCAATGCGCCGTTTGAGCCGCCGCTCCATCCCAATGAAACGCCCGAGTTGCGTTATCTGATCAACAAATATGCCGATCACTACGAGGTGCCGCGCCCTCTGGTGCATCGCCTCGCGATCCGCGAGAGCACCCATCGCCCCGGCGCGCGCAACGGGCCCTATTACGGGTTGCTGCAAATCCTGCCTCAGACCGCGCGCGGCATGGGGCATCAGGGGCCAGCCTCGGAATTGCTCGATGCCGAGACAAATCTGAAATACGGGGTCAAATACCTGCGCGGGGCCTATATCGTGGCCGGTGGCGATCCTGATGCCGCGATCATGTGGTATGCGCGGGGTTATTACTACGAGGCCAAGCGCAAGGGGCTTCTGGTCGAAACCGGCCTGCGTTCGGCCTGAGCGGTGCGCGGGATGGCGGTGGCCCCCTCATAGCACAGTCAAATCATCATGTTTTGAGGGTGGGCTGATACCCACCCTGCACTTACTTTACCGCTTTGCCCGCGATCACGGTGGCGTTCTTGCCGCTGTTTGAATTGGCGGTGGCAAGTATCTTGGGCTTTTCCTTCTTGGGCTTCTTGGCCTCGCGATTGCTCTGGCTTTTTCCTTTGGACATGGGAGCGTCTCCTGAATGATCCCGGTCAGGCGGGGTGCCGGGCCGGGTCGTGCTCAGGGGATCAGGGGGCCTGACAGGGTCAGGGCGATGAGCCCTCGGGCGCAGCAGGCACGGCGCGGGGCCGGTGCTGCATCTTGGAAGATAAGCCTGCCGCGTCGTGGCGACAAGGGGTGTGATAGGGTCGGCCCTCTGCACCCGTCATCCCCGCGCAGGCGGCAGCCAAATCGCCGTGCCGCTGCGCATCAAACATCTTTTAACCTCGCCTTAACCACCTGTCCCGCATGTTCACGCCATGCAAAACCGCAACTCCCCCCTCTCGCCCGAGGTCTGGCTGCATGACCTGTTCACCTCCAAATCGGTGCAGGAGGGCGCTGTGATCCGGCGCAAGGCCCGCGACATTGAGCGGTTCGCGGGCATGGCGAATTTCCTGCGCGAGATTGACCGGCGGGGCTATCAGGCCATCGAGAACTCCGGCCAGATCGTGATTTTCTGCAACCGCGCCCCAATCCGCTGGCTCACCGGCCCAGTCCCGATTTCTTCAAAAGAAATCGGACCGAAATCTTTTCAAGATTTCGGCACCAGCCCCATCACCGAGAGAGCCGCCCAATCCGGTCTCTGATCCGCGGGCCGCCTGCGGCTGCCTGTTCCGGGGCTTGTACAAAATACGCGTACAAACCTTACAGAGCTACACGCGCGCCCTGCGGATCAGAGCTGCTCCATCACCGCATCCGAGGCCTCGAAATTGGTGGTGACGCGCTGCACATCGTCGTCATCCTCCAAGGCCTCGATGAGCTTCATCAGCTTCTGCATACCCTCAAGGTCCATCTCGGTGGTGGTGGTGGGTTTCCACACCAGCTTGGTTGAGGTGCTCTCGCCCAAGGCCGCCTCCAGCGCCGCCGCCACATCGCTCAGATCCGTATCGGCACACCAGATGGTGTGGCCATCGTCACTTGACTCCACATCTTCTGCCCCAGCCTCCAGGGCGGCCATCATCACCGTATCGGCATCGCCCACACCTGCGGGATAGGTGACTTCGCCCTTGCGCTCGAACATGAACCCGACGCTGCCGGTCTCGCCCAGATTGCCGCCGTTCTTGGTAAAGGTCGAGCGCACGTTCGACGCGGTGCGATTGCGGTTGTCGGTCATCGCCTCGACGATGATCGCCACCCCGTTGGGACCGTACCCTTCGTAACGGATTTCTTCATAATCGTCCGCATCGCCCCCCATCGCTTTCTTGATGGCGCGTTCGATATTGTCCTTGGGCATGGATTGCGCCTTGGCTTCCTTGATCGCCAGACGCAGGCGCGGGTTCTTGTCCGGGTCAGGGTCGCCCATCTTGGCGGCCACCGTTATCTCTTTGGAAAACTTTGAGAAAAGTTTTGCCCGCACGGCGTCTTGGCGCCCTTTGCGGTGTTGAATATTCGCCCATTTGGAATGGCCGGCCATGATGCCTTCTCCTGCATATCCGGGAATCTGCCGCCTTTTATACGGTTGCCGCGCACAGGGCAACGCCCGCCCCGCCGTGCCGCCACTTGATTTATGTCAAATTTATTAGACACATTACACTGTAACTTAAAACGATACACAGGGAGTCCCGCCATGCGCATCGTCTTGATCCATCCCAATTATCACTCTGGCGGGGCCGAAATCGCCGGCAGTTGGCCGCCCGCCTGGGTCGCCTATCTGGCGGGCCACCTGCGTGATGCAGGCTATACCGACGTCACCTTCATCGACGCCATGACCAACCATCTCGACGATGACACCCTGCGCAGCCGCCTGCGCGATCTCAACCCAGATGTTGTGGGTGTCACCGCCATCACCCCCTCGATCTATGTCGCTGAAAACATCCTCAAACTCGCACAAGAGGTGGTGCCCGGCGCGCTGCGCGTTCTGGGCGGCGTGCATGCCACCTTCATGTATAAACAGGTGCTCTCCGAGGCGCCTTGGGTTGATGTCATCGTGCGCGGTGAGGGTGAGGAGATATTCCTCAATCTTATCCGCGCCGCAGACTCTGGCTCATGGCTGGAAAAGCGAAAATCTATCAAAGGCTTGGCATATCTTGACGGCGACACCATCACCGCCACCCCCACCGCTGCAACGGTCAAGGACCTCGACTCGATCAACCCCGACTGGTCACTTCTGGAATGGGAAAAATACATATATGTGCCGCTTGGCAAACGGGTTGCCATTCCCAACATGGCGCGCGGCTGCCCGTTCACCTGCTCTTTCTGCTCACAATGGAAATTCTGGCGCGACTACCGCGTGCGCGACCCGAAAAAGGTGGTGGATGAGATCGAGAATCTCGTGAACAACCACGGCGTCGGCTTCTTCATCCTCGCGGATGAGGAACCCACGATAAACAAAAAGAAATTCGTGCAGTTCTGCGAGGAACTCATCGCCCGCGATCTGCCGCGCCGCGTGCAATGGGGCATCAACACCCGCGTCACCGACATCTACCGCGACCGTGATCTCTTGAAATTCTACCGCAAGGCCGGTCTGGTGCATGTCAGCCTTGGCACAGAGGCAGCCGCCC
>JBLRXE010000006.1:0-22944 GCA_047920895.1 Roseovarius sp. | reverse complement strand
GGCTGATCTCAAGGCGCAGATCGCCGCCAATGCGCGCGGCATCAACGAGTTGCGCAAGATGGTGGCCAATTTCGGTCTCGACGTGGTGCAGGCCTATATGGGTCATGTGCAGGACAACGCCGCCGAAGCGGTGGCGCGGGTTCTGGAGAAGCTGTCGGATGGCGAATACGAGTATGAGACCGATACCGGCCAGGTGATCCGGGTCAAGATCACCGTTGACCGCGCCGCGCGAGAGGCAACGGTGGACTTCACCGGCACGTCCGAGGTGCAGGCCAACAATTTCAACGCCCCTGAACCAGTGACGCGCGCCGCCGTGCTCTATGTCTTCCGCGTGATGGTCGAGGCGCCGATCCCGATGAACGCAGGTTGCTTGCGTCCGATCCGGATCATCGTGCCCGAAGGGTCCATGCTTTCACCGCGCTATCCGGCGGCGGTGGTGGCGGGCAACGTGGAAACCTCGCAGCATGTCACCAACGCGCTCTTTGGCGCGATGGGGGCCATGGCCAACAGTCAGGGCACGATGAACAATCTGACCTTTGGCAATGATGCGTTCCAGTATTACGAAACCATCTGCTCTGGCTCGCCCGCTGGTCAGTTCAACGACGGACGGCAGTTTGATGGCACTTCGGGCGTGCATGTGCATATGACCAATTCACGCCTGACCGATCCTGAAATCCTCGAATTGCGCTTTCCCGTGCTGCTTGAGAATTTTGCCCTGCGCCCTGTGTCGGGCGGCAAGGGGGCGGTCAACGCTGGCGATGGCACGATCCGCACCTTGCGGTTCCTCACCCGGATGGATTGCGCGATCCTGTCGTCGCATCGCACCCGCCCCCCGCAGGGCGGCGCGGGCGGTGGCGCGGGCGAGGCGGGCCGCACCGAAGTGCGCCGCCTCTCGGGCGCGGTCGAGGTGCTGGACGCTTGCGACCAGACTGTGCTGGAGGCTGGCGAAGCCGTGACCGTGATCACGCCAACGGCGGGGGGGTTTGGCCGGGCGTGACCCCGCCCAGCCTCAAATTTCCGGATTTGGCAGGCTCTCGAACGCGCGTTTGAGGGCGTCACCCCAACCATCCGAGATCGTGTGGAAATAAGGATCGTCCAACTCGATGCGATGCACCGGGGGCAATCGCATGCTGTCAGCCTCGTAAATGCACATATCGAGCGGCAAGCCGACCGAAAGATTGGCCTTGATGGTCGAGTCAAAACTGACCAGCAACAGTTTCATGGCATCGGCAAAGCTCATGTTCGGTTCATAGGCGCGCACCAGAATGGGGCGGCCATACTTGGTTTCACCGATCTGGAAGAACGGCGTCTCGCCGCTGGCCTCGATGAAATTGCCCTCGGGATAGATCAGGAACAGGCGGGGCGGACCGCCTTTGATCTGACCGCCAAGGATCATCGTGGCGTTGAATGTGCTGTCTGCGCGTTGTCCTGTGCTGGCGTGGGTTTCGATCACATCGCGCAACGTGCCCGCGACCAGCCGCGCGGCCTGAAACATCGATGGCACCGACAGGATGGTCGGATCGCGCTCATCATGCGCCTTGGTCCGCTCTTCGAGCAGGCTGATCACCGCCTGGGTGGTCGCCAGATTTCCCGCCGTCAATAGCACCATCGCCCGCTCGCCGGGCATTTGCCATGTGTGCAGCTTGCGAAAGGTCGAGATATTGTCGAGCCCCGCGTTGGTGCGCGTGTCGGACATGAACACGATTCCGCGATCTAGGCATAAGCCCACGCAATAGGTCACGTCTTAAACCCTCTGTCACTGTTGCTGCGTCACCTGCAGCGTCACATCCATGTTCTCTGTTGCGACACCAAAGCGATGTCCAGAAATCGGCGCAGCTTCGATGTAATCGAGCCCGGTTGCAACCCGCACATACCGCGTATCGGGCGAGATGGCGTTCGACACATCGAACCCGACCCAACCCAGACCCTCGACATGGGTCTCAGCCCAGGCATGGGTCGCGCTCTGCTCATCCTGACCGTCCATACGCAGATAGCCTGAAACATACCGCGCCGGAAGACCCATTGCGCGCGCGCAGGCAATGAAAACATGCGCGTGGTCCTGACAAACGCCGTGACCGGCAGCCAGTGCATCCTCAGCGGTCCACGCAATCTCGGATTTCCCGGTTTCATAGGCGATGGCCGCATTCACCCGCGCCGACAGATCATGAAGCCGCGCCAGATCGTTATCCCCCTCCACACCGCGCAGGATTTCGCGACAGCCCCTGCCGGCGCGGGTATGCTCTGTGGGGCGTTGGAACAACCACAGCGGCGCCATGCCTTCATGCGGGCCGACGATCCCGGCCGTATCGCTCATCTCTACCATCCCTTCGGAGCGGATAATCAATTCGGTGACATCGGGATCAAAGCTGAACAGCACAACGTGATTGCGGTGGTGATCGGTGAATTCGGCCTGCTGCGTGGCCCCCTCTACGGTCACGGACCAAGTGATCAGCCGCTGCCCGCGCGTCGGCTTGGGATAGAGCCTGAGTTGTTGCACGCCATATGGGACTGGCGCGGAATAGGTGTAATGTGTGCGGTGTTTTATGGCGAGGTGCATGGGCTATCCGTAAAACCTGTAATCAATCTCGATCTGGTGGCTGAGTTTGCCCAGATGGCCAAGAACCTCCTGCACATATTCATGCAAGCCATAGTCAAAGATCGCGGCGACATCATGGCTCATGAACCGGCGACAGAGGGTATCGGCCTGATGGTGGCACGGCAGGCGCAGGCCGTAATCCGTCGCCAGATAGTCGAGGTTGTCGCGCAGCTTGGCACAACAGAAATTAAGACTGCGCGGCATGCGCTTGTCGAGAATGAGAAACTGCGCGATTCCCATGGGCGTGACATCAGGCCCAATGGCCAGACGATACCCGCCCTCGCCACTGACCGAGCGCAGGATCGTGTCCCATTGCACATTGTCCAGCCGCGAGCCGACCGCCGCCGCAGAGGGCAGCAACACATAGTATTTCACGTCGAGAATGCGTGCGGTGTTGTCCGCCCGCTCGATGAACGTGCCGATGCGAATGAAGTCATAGATTTCATTGCGCAGCATGGTCCCAAGGATCGAGCCGCGCACCAATGCGTTGCGTTCGCGGATCAGCGACAGAACCTTGGGCAGATCGCGGGTCGCCACTTTGCGGGCAAGCGCCTCCTTGAGCAGCATCCAGAAGGAATTGACCGCCTCCCATGCCTCATGGGTGAGGGCCGTGCGCACCAGCCGCGCGTTGTGCCGCGCCTGTGTGACGACCGCCATCACCGAGGACGGATTGTCGGGATCGCGCAACATCCAGTCGATCGCCAGTTCGGGCAACACCTCGGCATGTTTCTGTTGATAGCCATAGGCTACCGCTGCGGCCTGCAAGACCGAGAGCCAGTCATCCGCACCGCTCCCTGCGCGTGTCAGCGCGATGCGTTGACCGGTCTCGATCATCCGCGATGTATTCTCGGCGCGTTCCAGCAGACGCGCCATCCAGAACAGACCTCCGGCGGTTTTTCCCAGCATCCTCTAGTCCTCCAGCACCCAAGTGTCCTTGGTGCCGCCACCTTGGGACGAATTCACCACCAGCGATCCCTTTTTCATCGCCACACGAGTTAGACCGCCGGGCGTCACGTTGATTCCCTCGGGCGACATAAGCACAAAGGGCCGCAGATCGACATGCCGCGGGGCCAACCCCGACTTGGTAAACACCGGCACGGTCGAGAGGCTGAGCGTGGGTTGTGCGATATAATTGCCGGGCCGCGCACGCAGCTTGCGCTCGAAGTCCTTGAGCTCTTTCTTGCTCGCTGCCGGACCGATCAGCATACCATAGCCGCCCGATCCATGCACCTCCTTGACCACCAGTTCCGACAGATGCGCCAGAACGTAATCAAGGCTCTCTTTTTCATTGCAGCGCCATGTCGGCACGTTTTGCAGGATCGGCCGCTCGCCGGTGTAGAATTCGACGATCTCGGGCATGTAGCTGTAGATTGCCTTGTCGTCGGAAATGCCGGTGCCGGGGGCATTGGCGATGGTGATGCCGCCCGCCCGGTAGACATCCATGATCCCTGGCACGCCAAGTGCGCTCTCGGGGTTGAAGTTGAGCGGATCGAGGAAATCATCGTCCACCCGGCGATAGAGCACGTCAATCGGCTGATACCCGCGTGTTGTCCGCATCGCGACGCGCCCGTCCACGATCCGCAAGTCATGCCCTTCGACCAGTTCAATGCCCATCTTGTCCGCCAGAAAGGCGTGTTCGTAATAGGCCGAATTGAAAATGCCGGGGGTCAGAACCGCCACTGTCGGTGTGCCCTCACAGGCGGCTGGTGCCGAGGCCGCAAGCGAACGGCGCAGGTTGCGCGGATAATCCGACACCGGGCGCACCTGATTTCGGCTGAAAAGCTCTGGAAACATCCGCAGCATGGTTTCGCGGTTTTCCAGCATATAGCTGACACCCGACGGTGTGCGCGCGTTGTCTTCCAGCACAAAGAAATCATCGGGCCCCGTGCGCACAAGGTCGATGCCGGTGATATGGGTATAAACCCCACCCGGCGGCATCATCCCGATCATTTGGGGCAGAAACGCCACGTTGTTCGAGATCATCTCTTGCGGCAAGCGCCCGGCGCGCAGAATTTCCTGCCGGTGATAGATGTCATGCAAGAACGCGTTGATCGCGCGCACGCGCTGCTCGATGCCGCGTTCCAGCCGCTGCCATTCGCGCCCCGATATGATGCGCGGAATGATATCGAACGGGATCAGACGCTCTTCAGCTTCGGATCGCCCATAGACGTTGAAAGTGATGCCCGTGAGGCGAAAGAGGTCCTCCGCCTCACGGCTTTTGGCGCGCAGGCGCGCGGCGTCTTCCTCGCTCAGCCAAGCGTCGAATTTGGCATAGGGGGCGCGAATCTGCCCGTTCTGCCCCTGCATTTCATCGAACATATCCATAGGATCATGCTTTCCCTGTCCGGGGGCCTGTGCAATCGAAATTGTTGCAATAGGCCGGTCCCGATGCGGTCTCTTGCCCGCTTACCCCTCAGTCATGCACAAATTTTAGGCTTTGGCAAAGAGTTGTCGTTGCAGCGGCCCTCTTGGCCTTCAAACAATACGATATCTAAACTTACATAAAATATTAGAATTAATTCCTTTTTGTTAGTAAATCTGAATATTATAAACGGGGTCACCGCCATCAGATGAGTCAGAGGATGCCGTGACCCGAACGCCAGAGATGTTGCACGTCACCGTTCAGCGCGGCACGGCGCAAGACCCCCGAAAAGAGCGATTTGACGTCCCGGCGCGGGAAAATCAGACGGTGCTCGACGTGGTGAGCTGGATTCAACAAGAGGCCGATCCGACGCTCAGTTATCGCTTCGCCTGCCGCGTGGGCATGTGCGGCTCTTGTGCCATGATGGTCAACGGCGTGCCGCGCTGGACCTGCCGCACCCATGTCAGCCGAGTTGCAGGCGACGGACGGCTGGATATTGCACCGCTGCGCAACCTGCCGGTGATCAAGGATCTGGCGACCGACATGGACCCGTTTTTCGACAAATGGGTCGCCGCCGAGGCCCGCCATCACCCGACGCGTGGACGGCATGAGGATTTCGACCCGATCAAGCCCGGCACCCCAGACCGGGCAGAGGCGGATCTGGGCATCGAATGCATCAATTGCGGCATCTGCTACGCGGCCTGCGATACCGTGGCGGGCAATCCCGACTATCTGGGACCCGCCGCGCTGCAACGGGCGTGGACCTTGCTCAACGACAGCCGCGATGCGGACCGGCCCGGTATTCTGGCGGCAGTTTCGGGCAGGGGCGGCTGTCATAACTGTCATTCCATGGGCAGTTGCGCGCAATATTGCCCCAATGATCTCAACCCGATGCGCGCGATCGCGGGGTTGAAGCGTGAGACGGTCAAGGCGGTCCTTCGGGGGAAACGCAATGCTTGATCTGCGGCTCTACATGGCACAGCGCCTCAGCGCGCTGGTGATGGGCCCCTTGGTGCTAGGGCATATCGCGGTGATGATCTATGCTATTCAGGGCGGTCTCAGCACGGCGGAAATCCTTGGCCGCACCCAAGGCAGCCTTGTGTGGTTTCTGTTTTACGGCATCTTTGTGCTTGCCGTGTCGATCCATGCCGCCATCGGGGTGCGTGTCATCGCGCATGAATGGCTGCGCCTGCGCGGATATGTTCTGGCGGCGCTGACATGGGGCCTTTGCGCCGCGCTTCTTGCCCTCGGCTTCAGCGCGGTTTTCGCGGTGACACTGCCATGAAACAGCCGCCCCGCTCGCACCCACTCTGGCTTGCCTTTGTGCTGCACCGCGTCTCTGGTCTGGCGCTTGCACTCTTCCTGCCCGCGCATTTCTGGCTCCTGTCGCAGGCGATTACCGCACCTGCGCGGCTCGACGGCTTTCTCGCCTTCGCCGAAAACCCGTTGGTGAAACTCGCGGAATTCGGCCTCGTCTTCCTGTTGGCCGTCCACATGTTCGGCGGGCTGCGTTTGATGGCGCTCGAATTCCTGCCGTGGTCCGACCGTCAGAAAACGCTGGCGGCGGGGGCGGTCGGCGTGGCGCTCTTCCTGTCCGGCACATTTTTCCTGAGGGCGATCTGATGACCCATATCGAGCGGCACGACACCGATATTCTCATCATCGGCACCGGCGGCGCGGGGCTGTTCGCGGCGCTCCACGCGCAGCAGTCGGCACCTGCGGGCACGCGGATCACGATTGCCGTCAAGGGGCTCATCGGCAAATGCGGTTGCACGCGCATGGTGCAGGGCGGCTACAACGTGGCGCTGGGCGGCGGAGACAGTGTCGAGCGGCATTTCATGGATACCATAAAGGGCGGAAAATGGCTGCCCAATCAGGACATGGCGTGGAAGCTGTGCGAACAGGCGGTGGTGCGCATCCACGAGCTTGAGAACGAGATCGGCTGTTTCTTCGACCGCAACCCAGATGGCACGCTGCATCAAAAGGCATTCGCCGGGCAGACCGCGGACCGCACGGTCCACAAGGGCGACCTGACCGGCATCGAGATCATCAGCCGCCTGATGGAGCAGGTTCTGGCGCGTCCCGTGGACAAGCTGCAAGAGCACCGTGCGATTGGCCTGATCCCCACACGCGACGGCAGCGCGCTTGCGGGTGTGCTCTTTATCGACATGCGCACAGGTGGTTTTCGTCTGGTCCGGGCCAAGACGGTTCTGATGGCCACCGGCGGCGGGCCGACCATGTATAAATACAACACGCCCTCGGGTGACAAGACGATGGATGGTCTTGCCATGGCGCTGCGCGCGGGGCTGGAGCTGCGCGATATGGAAATGGTGCAGTTTCATCCCACCGGCCTCTTGGCAGGGGATCACACCCGCATGACCGGAACCGTGCTGGAAGAGGGGCTACGCGGCGCGGGCGGTCAGCTTCTGAACGGCGCCGAAAACCGCTTTATGTTTGACTATGACCCCAAGGGCGAGCGTGCGACGCGCGACGTGGTCAGCCGCGCCATCTATGCCGAAATGCGCAAGAACAATACGTCGGCGAATGGCGGCGTCTTTATCTCCATGGCGCATCTTGGCCCCGACACCGTGCGTGCCAAGTTCCCGGGCATGGTCAAACGCTGCGCTGACAGCGGGTTTGATCTGGCGGGCGGTCTGGTCGAGGTGGTGCCGACTGCGCATTATTTCATGGGCGGCGTGGTGGTTGATCCTGACACCCGCACCGCGATGCAGGGGCTTTATGTGGCGGGCGAGGATGCAGGCGGCGCGCATGGCTCGAACCGTCTGGGCGGCAATGGCGTGGCCAATTCCACAGTTTATGGCGGCGTTGCGGGCGATGTCATGGGCGCGGATATTCGCAGTATGGGCGCGCTGCGCGATCCCTGCCCCGAGGTGTTGCAATCCGAGATTGATCGCGCCCTGCATCCCCTCACGCGCCAGCCCGCGCCGGTCCATCCGCTGCGCGCCGCCTTGCAAGAGGCGATGTGGGACGATGTCGGCGTCATGCGCACCGCCACGGGAATGGAGCGTGGCTTGACCCGCGTGGCTGAGATTTCCGATGCGCTGATGGAGGTGGGCGTTGCGGGCGATAATCTGGCCTTCAACCTCACATGGCACGATTGGCTCAACCTGCGTTCGCTTTGTGATGTGTCGCAGGCGATCACGCTGGCGGGTCTTGCGCGCGAAAACTCGCGCGGCGCGCATTACCGCGAGGATTTCCCCGACGAGGGCGATCTCGATGCGTCCTATTATACCGTGATCACGCAGACGGGCGGCGATTTGTCCGTGCGCCGCGACCCGGTGCAATTCACCATCATCCGCCCCGGCGAGACGATCCTTCCCGAGAGTGAACCCGAAACATTGGTGGCCGCACAATGATTTCCATCGACCTCATCCAAAGCACCGCCGAGCGCCTGATGGACAAGGCGGCCATCGAAATCCCCGAGGATTACCTGACCGGCCTTGAGGCTGCGGCGGAAACCGAGGATGGGGACCTCTCGTCCTTTGTCCTTCAGGCGATGCTCGAGAATTACAAGGCCGCCAAGGAAGACCGCCGCGCGATGTGTGGCGATACCGGCTGTCCGCGCTGGTATGTGAAAATGGGCAACGAGGCCCGGATAGAAGGCGGGCCGGCCGCGCTCGAATCCGCGCTGCGCCGCGCCACCGCCAAGGCCACCTATGACGTGCCCCTGCGCCCCAACCGCGTGCACCCGCTCTGGCGCACCGACCACAACAACAACGTCGGCATCGGCGCGCCCGAAATCGAATACGGGTTCGAGCCCGAGGGCGATTGGATCGACCTTATCACCGTCCACAAGGGCGGTCTCTTTGGCACCGATTACCGCATGCTGTTTCCCTCTGACGGGATCGAGGGGATCAAACGGTTCTACCTCGATAGCCTTGTCGCCTTTGGCAAACGTGGGCTGGCCTGTCAGCCCGCGATCATCGGCATCGGCCTTGGTGGGTCCAAGGATACCTGCATGGTGCTGGGCAAGCGCGCCGCCTGCCTGCGCGTCGTGGGCAGCGAAAACCCGGACCCAAGGATTGCCGCGCTGGAGCGGGAGTTCAAGGATCTGGGCAACTCCATCGGCATGGGGGCGATGGGGTTTGTCGGCAAGAACATGGTGATCAATTGCAACATCGAGGTGAGCTATTGCCATACCGGGGGGATGCAGATGTCGGTTCATGCCTTTTGCCTGTCGTCCCGCCGGGCCGTGGCGCGCCTCTATCCTGATGGGCGTGTCGCATACCGCACCGATCCCGATTGGTTCACCCCCTATCAGCGCCGCGAAACCGTCGACTGGCAGGGCGGCGCACAGGAGGCGGCAGAATGACGAAACCCCGTGAAATCCGCCTGAGCACCACGCCAACGCCCGAGGCGCTGGCCGAGTTACGCCTTGGCGATATCGTCTATCTTGATGGGCTGCTCTATACCGCGCGTGAAGGCGTCTACATGCGCGCGCTCGAGGGCAAGGCGAATATCCCGCTGGAATTGCCCAGCCAGAGTGCTGCGAATTTCCATTGCTCTCCCGCCGCCGCCATTCGCCCTGACGGGTCGTTCAACATGGGGTCCGTGACGGCCACCGCCTCTTTCCGCTTTGCCAAGTGGTTGCCGGAATGGATGGCCAAGACCGGCGCCAAGCTGATCATCGGCAAGGGCGGCATGTCATCGAAGGATTACAAATCCTTTTTCGTGCCCAATGGCGCGATCTACCTTTCGACCGTGGGCTATGGCACCGGCGCGCTCTTGGGCCGCGGCATCGAAAAGGTCGAGGCGGTGCATTGGCAAGAGGAACTGGGTCTGGCGCAGGCGATGTGGGTCATTCGTTGCAACAAGATGGGACCGTTTATCGTGGCCTCTGATCTTGAGGGAAATTGCCTCTTCGAGCGCGAGAACGCGAAGATCGCCAAGAACCTCGCACGGGTCTACGAGGGCACTCGCCCGGCCACGCTCAAACGCTATGGCGAGACCGATGACCGTTCTGACGAGGTAATCGGCTAAAGCAGCTCGCGCAGGAGCAGAACCACGCCCGAAACAAAGGTCATCACGATCAGCAGGCGTCGGAACGCCGCATCGGGAAGCCGCTTGAATACGGCAATCCCGATCTGCGCCGCCGAAAGTGCTGCCGGGACCGCAATCATTAGGTAAATCAACGTCTCGCGCGTATAGGCGCCCTTGAGCGCCAAGAGTGCCGCCGTGACCGCCAGAACCACCACATTAAAGGGTTGCAAAACGGCGCGCGTCTCATGTTTGGGCCAAGGGCGCAGCGCGCACCACATCATCGGCAGCGCGCCAGAGAGCGACGCCGCACCACCCAGAACACCCCCCAGAAATCCGACCAGCACATCCCAAACGGGCGTTGGCCGCTCGAACCTTGGCAAACGCGCGCGCAGCGTGAAATACCCACCATAGAGCAGCAGCATTGCCGCCACGACAGCCTTGAGCGTGCCCGCGTCGATCACGCTGAGGATAAGAACGCCCAAAGGTATCCCCACCAGTCCCGGAAGCAGAAAGCGTGCCAGCCGCCGTGGATTCTCTCCGATAGCGTGGCGAACCACCCACACCCCTTGCAGTCCTGTGATGACCGACAGCACCACCAGCATTGCCACCGCTTGCAGTGGCGGTAGCACGGTGAGAAAGAACCCAAGCGCAAAAAGCGCCGTGCCAAATCCCGCGAGCCCGTTGATAAACCCCCCCGCCACAGCCCCGGCGATGACGTAGAGAACCGTGTCGGAATTCATCCGGCGGGACTTCGGGCAGAGGGGGTAAAAATGCCAATCTCGACCGCCCCAATCAGGGCTTTGTGGATCTCCTGGATGATGCGGATGCGCGGGTTGTCGCGGCGATGGGCCAAGGTCAGTTGCCGCACCGGCGCGCCTTGGGGCAAGGGCAGTCTTCGCAGAGGCAAGGGGCTGACGCCGCGCACGCAACGCGCGGGCACGATGGACACGCCAAGCCCGGCTAGCACCATGCTGGAAATCGCCTCCAGCCCCTGCAATTCCATTGTGACTGACACGGCAATGCCATTCTCGCGCAGCCAGCCGTCGATCAGCCCGCCCACCACGGCATCCCGGTTAAAGCGGATAAAGGGGTTGCTGTTCAGCAGGTCGCGCACATCGTTCCCCTGGATCTCTTGTGGCACCAACAGCTCCATGGGTTCCTGTGCGATATCCGCGTGGTCAAGTTCAGGCGGTAACGGACCTTGCCGCGACAGGATGGCTGCATCAAGCGCGCCGCGCTCAACCTCGGCAATCAGTTGGGTTGTCATGCCCGGCACGATCCGCACATGCAGATCCGCAAAACTGTCCTTGAGCAAGCGCACCGAAAGGGGCGTTAGCCCTGTCAGGGTCATTGGCACCGCGCCCAGGGAGATTTCCCCGCGAAACCCTTCGTCGCCCAGAACCGACGGCACGATGGCATCATAGGCGCGCAGGACATCGCGAGCCCGCGCCACGATCGCCCGCCCCGTCGGGGTCAGCTCCGGCGAGCGACGCGCGCGATCAAATAGCGCGATACCCCATTCCTCTTCGAGGCTGCGCATTTGCTGGCTGACAGCGGCATGGGTTACAAACACAGCCTCGGCCGCGGCGCTAAAGGTCTTGTGATCATCCACCGCGATCAGTGTGCGCAGGCGCCTGATTGACATGCCCTGTTTCTTTCGTAAGCTTATCTACCATAACCTGTAACGGAATATTGCTTATATTAAGCGTGCCTTAAAGTTACACCTTAACCCGACAGCGTTGCAATCCACGAACAAACAGGCTGCCAACACCACAGAGGAGGAGGAAAACATGAAGCTGAGACAGTTGGGCGCAGTTTGCGTCATGGGACTCGGCCTGACGGCGACCGCCGCACTCGCCGAATATCCCGAACGCCCCATCAACATGGTCATTCCCTATGGCGCAGGCGGTGCGACGGACATCTCCGCCCGCACCATCGCAGAGCCCTTGGGCAGGGTTGTCGGCAAACCGCTGGTCATGTCGAATATCACCGGGGCCGGGGGCGCCACCGGATCGGTGGCGGTCCAGAATGCCAAGGCGGACGGCTACACCATGCTTTTCGCCCGCGTCGGCTCTCATACCGTCAACCCGGCGATGAAGGCGACGCTGCCCTATACGCTCGACGATTTTCGTTTTGTGACGGTCTATGAAATCAACCCCGTCGCCTGTGCCGTCCGCCCCGATTCCGGCATTGAGACCATGGAGGATCTGATTGCCCTGACGGAATCCTCAGGCACCAGTTACAGTTCGTCGGGTGTTGGTTCGATGCTGCATTTGGCGGCTGTCATGGTATTGGATGAGTTCGGCGTCGAAAATCCGCTGGACAAGGCAATCCACATTCCCCAAGGCGGTGGCGGCGAAGCAGCAACTGCGGTCTTGAACGGCACTGTGACCTTTATCTGCACCAACACATCGGCGCTCGCCAATTTCGTGGCCAATGGTCAGCTCAAACCGATCCTCGTGACAACGGCCGAGCCGGTGCCGGGCTTTGATGCGCCGACCGCCGTTGAACTGGGCAAGCCTGACCTGACGCAGTTGGTGGGTTGGACCGGCATTGCTGGGCCGGACGACCTGCCGGACGAGATAGCGGCGAAATGGGGAGAATGGATGGCCGTCGCCGCGGGGGATGATAAATTCGTCGAACAGATGAGCGCGATGGGATCGGTCATCAACGTCATGACCCCCGAAGAGGCCAATGCGTTTATCCAGACGCAGTATGAAACCTTCCGCGCGCTGGTCGATAAACTCGGTATGCGAATCGAAGGCTGAGGAATCTCGTAAAAGGTGGCTGGGCACTGCGGTGCCCGGTCGCGCAAGGTGAGCAATCTGATCGGGGAGGATCAGGGTGAGCAAACGCGCAATTCAGCTGCAACTGGGCATCGCTGCCTGTGTGGCCTGTCTTTTCCTGATCCTCTATGCAATTCCACATTGGATCTCTGCCCCCAGCAACATCCGCAACATCGTCCTGTCACCCCGGATGTGGCCCTATGCCATCGCCGGGTTGACCGGGCTTGTGGGTCTGGGGATGCTGTTCGGCTGTTGGCGGGATGATGGGGACTGCGCGTCTGTAAGTGATTCCATTGAAGACCCCGGCGCGGGCCTGATCCGGCTGGCGGTCATGGCGGTGTTGATGGCTGTCACCTTTTGGCTCATGCCGCGGATCGGCATGGTCTGGGTCTCGATGCTGGCCTTTGCCGCCCTCGCTTTTCTGGTTCGGACACGCCACCCCAAAACCGCGCTGATCTGCGCCGTGGCCGTGCCTCTTCTGCTCTATGGCTTTTTCGCCCATGTCGCGGGCGTTGCCATCCCCCAAGGTGACTATGTGAGGTTGCCATGAGCATGATTGACAGCATCATGGCGGGACTCGCGCTGGTTGGTAATGTCGAGGCGCTTGTCTCGCTCGCCATTGGCATCGTGATTGGTGTGATTGGTGGCGCGATTCCGGGGATTTCCGCCACTATGGCGGTGGCGCTGACGCTGCCTTTTACCTTTCCGATGCAGCCGATCAACGGCATTTTGTTGCTCCTTGGCGTCTACAAGGGCGGTATATTTGGCGGCTCGATTCCAGCCATTCTGATCAAGACGCCGGGCACGCCCGCCTCTTCGGCCACGGTGCTTGACGGGCACCCGATGGCGGCCAAGGGCGAGGCGGGGCGCGCGCTCGGCATGGCGCTCTGGGCCTCTTGTACGGCGGATCTGATCTCGAACCTGGCGCTGATCCTGCTTGCGGGCTGGTTGGCCTCTTTCGCCCTCAGCTTTGGTCCGCCAGAGTTCTTTGCACTCATCCTGTTTTCGCTCACGATCATCGCGGGCGTGTCAGGCGAGAGTCTATTGCGCGGTGCGCTGGCGGCGCTCCTGGGGCTGCTTCTGGCCACGATCGGTCTTGATCTGGTCTACGGCACAAACCGTTTCACCTTTGGCCACCCCAACCTGATGGGCGGGTTAAATTTCATCGCCGTGCTGATCGGTCTTTTTGCGATCCCTGAAGTAATCAATATGGTCTGGCATCCCACCGGCCATATGGGCAAGGTGCAGACCCTTGGTAGCAAATGGGTTACATTCGCCGAATACAAACGATGTTTCCGCTCGATCGTGCGCGGTAGTTTTATCGGCGTCTTTCTCGGCTCTATCCCCGGCATTGGCGCGGCCCCGGCTGCGTTTCTGAGTTATTCCGAGGCCCGCCGCAAATCCCCCAACAAGGCCAATTTCGGGAAGGGCGAGATCGAGGGTGTCGCGGCCTCCGAGGCTGGCAATAACGGTGTGGCGGGTGCCACGCTCATCCCGCTTCTCGCACTGGGCGTGCCCGGCGATGTCATCACCGCGATCATCATCGGGGCTTTCATGGTGCATGGATTGCAACCGGGACCGATGATGTTCGTGATGAATGTTGATATTATCTATGGCCTCTTCATCGGCCTTATCTTTTCCTCGGGTTTGCTTTTCATCGTGGGTGGACTGGCCATTCGCGGCTTCAAACCCGTGGCTGACATACCCAAGCGCATCTTGATGCCTATCGTCCTCGTGCTCTGTGTTTATGGTGTCTTTGCGGTCAACAACAGCATCTTTGACGTGGGCGTGATGTTCGTGATGGGTTGGGTCGGGTTTATCATGGTCCGGTATCGCATCCCCGCCGCGCCCTTTCTGATCGCCTTCATCCTTGGTCCGCTGCTCGAGGACAATTTCCGCAAATCCATGCTGATGTCGGGCGGTTCGCCCGATGTGCTCTTGCGCGGTCCGATCACATGGTTCTTTTGGGGCTTGACCCTGATTGCCGTCATTGCAATCACGCGCGGCACATTGGACAAGGCGCGCGAGAAGGGCTGAATCCGGATAGCGGTTCAAGACACGGCGCGGGTTTGGGGGCTGATAAGATTTTCGTGACTTGGCTCTCTATGGGTTATCAAAGAAAAATTTCTCGAATATATTCAGAAATACTAATGTAAACGCCGAGTCCACCTTGGCGGGCCTTTGCATGGCGAGGAAGGAAGAAAAATGACGGGCGTCGAAACCGAATTTACTCCGCTGATGTCATTCGCGGGCGGTGTGTTGATTGGCTTGTCAGCCGTGTTGCTGATGTTTTTTCAAGGTCGGATCATGGGAGCCACCGGCATCCTGTCGGGCCTCATCACTGGCGGTGTGCCGGGTGACAAGAGCTGGCGCGCGGCAATGGTGGTGGGCATGGTTGCCGGGCCGCTCGTGGTGCTGGCGCTGACCGAGCAAATGCCTGCGGTCGAGGTGCCGGTCAGCCTGCCGATGATCGTGATCGGGGGGTTCATCGTGGGCATCGGCGTGACGTTCGGCTCTGGTTGCACCTCGGGCCACGGGGTTTGTGGTATTGCGCGGTTGTCGCCCCGGTCGATCGTGGCCACGCTGACCTTTATGGTCGTGGCCATTGCCACTGTCTTTGTCATTCGTCATGTGATCGGAGTCTAAGCCATGCGCATTCTTTCAGCCTTGCTTGTCGGCCTTGTCTTTGGCGTGGGGATTGCCATTTCGGGCATGATCAACCCGGCCAAAGTGCTTAATTTCTTCGATATCGCCGGGACATGGGACCCAAGCCTGATTTTTGTCATGGGCGGCGCGCTGCTCACCACCTTCATCGGCTATCGCGTGGTGCTCAAGCGCCCCGGCCCGATTGTCGAGGCAGAATTCAAGCTGCCCACCAACACGATCATTGACGCGCGCCTGATCGGCGGATCGGCGGTCTTTGGCCTTGGCTGGGGTATCGCCGGGTTTTGCCCCGGTGCGGCGGTCCCGGCGCTTGGCTCTGGTAAATATGAAGTGGTGGCCTTTGTCGCTGCGCTCTTGGCCGGGCTATGGGTGGCCAGGTTCATCCAGACGAAACAGGCAGACAAAAGGGTAACGGCATGACGGAATATCCCGTGGACATGAGCGTCACGCCCGAGGTCAAGGCGTTCTTTGACGAGGCGACGAATACCATCAGCTATGTGGTCAAGGACCCCGCGTCGCCTGCCTGTGCCGTGATTGACAGCGTGATGGATATCGACATGTCGGCGGGGCGGATCACCTATGGTCATGCTGATGCGATGATCGCCTATATGATGGAACGCGGCCTCACACTCGACTGGATCATCGAAACCCATGTCCACGCCGACCACCTCTCGGCGGCACCCTATATCCAGCAGAAACTGGGCGGCAAGATCGGGATTGGCGAAAAAATTCTTGTGGTGCAGGACACCTTTGGCAAGATCTTCAACGAAGGTACCGAGTTTCAGCGCGACGGCAGCCAGTTTGATGCGCTGTTCAAGGATGGTGATACCTACCTTGTGGGCGGCATGACCTGCTTTGCCATGCACACGCCTGGTCATACACCCGCATGCATGGTGCATGTGATGGGCGACGCGGCCTTTGTCGGCGACACGCTTTTCATGCCCGATGGTGGTTCGGCGCGCGCCGATTTTCCGGGCGGCGACGCGGGTGAACTCTACGACAGCATCCAAAAGGTGCTGGACCTGCCCGACGACATGCGCCTCTTCATGTGTCACGATTACGGCCCGAATGGCCGCGATATTCAGTGGGAGACAACTGTTGGCGCGGAAAAGGCCCATAATATCCATGTCGGCGGTGGCAGGACGCGTGCGGAATTCGTGAAATTCCGCACCGAACGCGACGCGACGTTGAATGTACCCCGGCTGATCCTGCCCTCGTTGCAGGTCAACATGCGCGCGGGTGAGGTGCCGCGCGACAGCGACGGCAACCCGATGCTGAAATTGCCTGTGAACAAGCTCTGAGGCACGACACGTTTCACGGCCTTTGCCTTGCGGATGACCGTGGCCTTATAGGTTTGATCGTGAAGCACAGTCTCGATCCTGTCCACACGCGGACTTGGGTCAAGGCGCGCTATTCGACCGTGTCACACTTCGCGATCCGCCTGCATTTGTCAGAGGTCAAAGGCCGATGATGGATCGCTCCGGCGGCGGGTGGTCAGGCAAAGCCGGTGATTAGTTGACGTAAGCCGATGGCGGCGCCCACAAAGATCGCGGCGAATGTGATCGGTGCGCTGAAGGACAGGACGGAAAAGGCTGAAATACCCTGGCCGACCGTGCAGCCAAAGGCCAAAACCGCGCCAAATCCCATGCAGACCGCGCCCAGCATCTGCCGCCGCAATTCGCGCGGATCTTCGCAGGCCTCCCACCGGAAATGCCCTTTGATCAGGCTACCGCAGAATGCGCCCGCAAGCACGCCAAAGACCGATGCGACACCAAAGCTCAGGCCACCGCCGCTTGCAGTCATCAGAAAGATGATGGTTTCGCCAAGGGGCGCGGAAAAGGTGTGGGTTTGCACCGGTTGTGGCATGAATCCATGGGCCGCAACCCAGGATGTGCCCGCCCAGCCCGAGGTGATGGCGAGTCCAACCATCGCCCCCCAGAAGAGCGCCCGCCGGTTCCGGATGAAATCGCGTGAGGCAAGCGCGGCGAGGGTAATCAGCGCCGAAAGACCGATGCCGACCCAAATCATCGGCAGCCCGGTGAGTGCACCTAGAACTTGCGCATAGGACTGGTTCTCGAACGCGGGACTGGTCGCCTCTGTCGCCATGATCCGCAGCCGTGCAAAGGGGCCTGACATCATCACATAGGCTGAAATGCCCATCACCAGAACGATCACGAAGGCCCGCAGATCACCACCGCCAAACCGCGCAAGGGCGCCAAAGCCACAATTGCCGGCCAGCGACATGCCATAACCAAACAACAGCCCACCCAAAACGCTGGCCAGTGGCGACCAAGGCGTGATCCAATAGGCGTTCGCAGCAATGTCAAACAGGTCCAGCCCCGCAAGGCCAAACGCCGTAAGCCCCCCGACTCCGATGGCCAGCCCCCACATGCGCAAGCGCGTGTCGCTCTGCTGATAGAGTAAATCCTCGATTGCACCCAAGGTGCAGAATCGCCCCACGCGGGCCGCCAATCCAAGGATCATGCCGCCAGCAAAGCCAGAGACCAGGATCAGCAAGGACTCAGGAATGTCGAATGGCATGATTCTCCTCCGTTTGACGCGGGCAAGACTGTGACGGGCTGGTCAAGGTTGCTTGCAAAACAGATCGTAGACCACTTCGAGCATCTGTATCGCACGCCTGTCTGTCAAACGGTAATATATCGCCTTGCCGTCCCGTCGCGGCGTGACCAGCCCCTCCAGCCGCAGCCGCGAGAGCTGTTGTGACACCGCCGCCTGCCGGGCTGAGAGCAGTTCTTCTAGCTCGGTCACGGTTTTCTCGCCTGCCGCCAGATGGCACAGTATCATCAACCGGCCCTCATGGCTGATCGCCTTGAGAAACTCTGCGGCGGTATGGGCAAGATGGAGCATCGCCTCGACGCTTTCGTCTGACACGTCCATCTTATCGGGGGGGGATTTGCGCAGCATCGGCGGTCACGGTGCCTGGGTGGCATCAGGATGCGCATCCAATAACCGAGACAACAGGAACCAAAAAAATTCGTCCCCCCCGTAACCCTCGATCCGACCCAGTTCCTGTCCGTCCTCGACCAGAACAAAGGTCGGGGTAAAGATCGGTCGGTTGCGAAAGGCGATGTCCTCGGGCAGTTCATGGATCTGCACCCGCCGCAAGGGCGCACGCGCGCCTTCCGCGGTCTTGGGATACGCAGGGGCAATATCGGCATTCCATCGCTCGCACCAATGGCAGCCGTGCCGTTCCACCATGACCAACTCTGCCGCCAAGAGCGGGCCAGTCAGACCAAGGGCCATCAAAAGGCTGATGAGAAAGGTGGCACGCATATACATCTGTGATCCGATTGACGGATGGAATAAAACATATGATAGTTTGAATATGTTGACGGATCAACCCGTCTGAGGATGCCATATGTTCGATGTCTCATTGCTGAGCGCTTTTGTCGGGGGGGTGATCGTTTTTTTCTCGCCCTGCGTCCTGCCGATCGTGCCCTTCTATCTCAGTTACATGGCGGGCGCCTCAATGTCCGAGATCAGCGCCGATGGCCGTCTTGCCCCCGGCGTGCGCCGCCGGGCCTTTGCTGCCTCAGTCATGTTCTCGGCGGGAATCATCACTGTGTTCGTCCTGCTTGGCGCGGCGGCCTTTGGCCTCAGTCAAGCGTTCCGCGGCTTTCAGACCGAATTCCGCCTCTTTGCCGCCCTTGTCGTGGTGATGCTCGGACTGCATTTTCTGGGGGTGTTGCGCATAGGCTTTCTCAACCGGGTGTTCCAAATGGACACGGGTGACACCAAGAATATGTCGGTGCTGGGGGCCTATGTGGTGGGCTTTGCCTTTGCCGCAGGCTGGACGCCTTGCGTGGGTGGCGTGTTGACAGCGGTGGTCTTTACCGCCAGCACCGAGGCGACTGCGATGAAGGGACTGGTGCTTCTACTGGTCTTTGGCCTTGCCATGACCACGCCCTTCATGGTGGCCTCGCTCTTTATCGGGCCGTTCCTGCGCTTTGCCTCGAAATTCCGCCGTCACCTGCCCAAGGTCGAAAAGGCGATGGGGCTGTTGCTCATTCTGTTTGCTGCGCTGATCGCCACCGACAGTGTCAATTACATAGCCCAATGGATGCTGGCGACGTTCCCGGCCTTTCAAAACATCTGATCGAGGAGGACATGATGACACGATTGCTGACCCTGCTGGCCGCCGCATTGTTCGCCCTGCCCTTGGCTGCGGCAGAATTGGGCGACGATGGCCTGCACAAAACCGACTGGATGCGCGACACCTTCAAGGATCTGCGCGAGGACTTGGCGGACGCCAACGCCGAGGGCAAGCGTCTGATGGTGATGATTGAACAGCGCGGCTGCATCTACTGCACCAAGATGCATCAAGAAGTGTTCCCGCGGCCTGAAATCGCTGAATTCATCCGAGAGCACTATTTTGTCGTGCAACTCAACCTTCATGGTGATCTGGCCATTGTCGATTTCGATGGTGAATCACTGACCGAGAAGCAGGCGGCGCGTAAATGGGGCCTGCTCTTTACCCCGTCGATTCTGTTCCTGCCTGAAGAGGTGGCCGAGGATCAGACTGCCGCACAAGCGGCGGTCGCAATGATGCCGGGCGCCTTTGGGGCGGGCACCACGCTGGACCTCCTGACCTGGGTTCAGGAAAAGCGTTACGAGCTTGATACTGAAGAAGACTTCCAGCGGTATCATGCCCGTCGAATCGCCGAACGCGAGGTCGCGAAATCCCAGTGAGCCCGTGTTAAAGCTACATAAATTCAAAAATACGAATTTAATGTTGTAAGCATGCGCGATTGCGTTCTATGATATACAAAAGTCTGAATGTGTTAGGGAGGACGCATGAAACGATCAATTCTAACAATGTCGCTGATCTGCGCGGGAATAAGCGCATCTGCGGCCGAAGTCGCGCCGACGGATGTCAAATTCAACGATGGCACAATCGCGGAATCGTTGACGGGTGTCGCAGGCGATCCGATGGCTGGGCGCGAAGTGCTCGGAAGCCGTTCGCTTGGCAACTGTGTTGCCTGCCATGAGGTGACAGCAATGACCGATGTTCCGTTTCATGGCGACATCGGTCCAATGCTGGACGGTGCTGGCTCCCGATGGAGCGAGGCAGATCTGCGTGGCATCGTGGTAAACGCCAAGGTGATGTTTCCCGACTCGATGATGCCCTCTTTCTACCGGACTGAGGGCTACACGCGGCCGGGCAATGCCTTTACCGGCGCGGCAGCGGACGGCACATTTGGCCCCCTGCTGACCGCCCAGCAAGTTGAGGACGTGGTCGCTTATCTGGTGACCCTCAAAGAGTGATCGCGCCAAGAGCGTGACCAAGATCAGGAGTTTGAGAATATGACACTGACACGACGCAACGTGATGATCATGGGCGCAGGGGCCTTTGTTGCCTTTGGCCTGCCAATGCGCGCGACCGCCGCCGCTGAGGATCTCATTGCCGAATTCACCGGCGGTGCCGCGATGGCTGATAGCGGCATCACATTGACCGCTCCCGAAATCGCCGAGAACGGCAACACCGTGCCGATCGAGGTCGCGGCCCCCGGCGCGGTCGAGATCCTCGTGCTGGCTACCGGAAATCCGACACCCGGTGTCGCCACCTTCAAATTTGGCCCGATGGCCGCATCGCAAGCCGGGTCCACCCGTATCCGTCTTGCCGGCACACAGGACGTGGTGGCAATCGCCAAGATGAGCGATGGCTCCTTTGCCAAGGCATCGAGCAACGTCAAGGTTACAATCGGCGGCTGCGGCGGCTGAGGCATAGGTAGGAGAAACGAAAATGGCAAAAGACGTCACCCCCCGGGTCAAAGTCCCGAAGTCCGCGGCCGCAGGCGAAGCGATTTCGATCAAGACCCTGATCAGTCACCCTATGGAATCCGGTCAGCGCAAGGATAAGGAGGGCAACATCATCCCGCGCTCGATCATCAATCGGTTCACCTGCGAGTTCAATGGTCAGAACGTCATCGACGTGACCATGGAGCCCGCAATCTCGACCAACCCTTATATCGAATTCGCAGCGATCGTGCCCGAAGCCGGTGAGTTCAAGTTCACCTGGTACGATGACGACGGCTCGGTTTACGAGGATATCAAGCCGATCGAATTGAAATAAGGGTTATCGTCAAGGGAGGGACGAGAATGAAAAAAACAGGACGGATCACCAGTCTGATTGGCGTCACTGCGCTTGTGGCAGGGGCGGCCTTTGCCGAGCCTGTCGACGACACGCTCATTCTGAACGAAGAAATCGAAATGATCACCCGTACGGCAGCGCCGGCGCATCTCGCTGACAGCCTCGATGAGGTGCTATCAGGCTGGCACTTTCGTGAATCAGAGACTCGCGCCATGCAGGCCGATGATTTCGACAATCCCGGCATGATATTTGTCGAAAGTGCAATGAAGGTCTGGGAAACCCCTGAGGGCACCGAGGGCAAATCCTGTGCAAGCTGTCACGGCGATGCCGACGAGAGCATGAAGGGCGTCCGTGCCGTCTATCCGAAATGGAACGAGACCGCCGGCGAACTCCGGACGCTGGAAATGCAGGTCAACGCCTGCCGGACCGAGCAGATGGGTGCGGAAGCTTGGAAATACACTGCGGGCGACATGATCAACATGACGGCCCTCATTTCTTCTGTCTCGCGTGGGCTGCCGGTCAATGTTGCTACGGATGGTCCGGTCAGAGACGCTTGGGAAAAGGGCAAAGAAATCTACTACACGCGTTATGGCCAGTTGGAATTGAGCTGTGCCAACTGCCACGAGAATAATTACGGACGGATGATCAGGGCCGATCACCTGAGTCAGGGTCAGATCAACGGATTTCCGACTTACCGTCTCAAGGACGGGGCATTGGTCGCGGCGCAGCACCGTTTCCGTGGTTGCATCCGTGACACGCGCGCAGAGACTTTTGCCGTTGGCAGCCCCGAGTTCATCGCGCTCGAACTTTATGTCGCATCGCGCGGCAACGGTCTGTCGGTGGAAGCACCGTCGATCCGAAACTAACCGGAACACCCCGCCTGACAACCTGTCGGGCGGGGTTTTCCATATCGAAAAACATTCAAAAAACCGCATGTGATGCGTGCGACAGTTGGAAAGGTCTACCATGATCTCGCGGCGTGATTTTCTTCAGACAAGCATGGCGGCCTCTGCCATTCTTGGGGCGTCTTCCTTTGGCAACTGGGCGAAACTGGCGGCACAGCAGGCTTTGACTCAGGACCAGCTGTTGCAGTTCGACACATTCGGCAATGTCAGTTTGATCCACATCACCGATATTCACGGCCAACTCAAACCAATCCATTTCCGCGAGCCTTCGATCAATATCGGTGTGGGCGGCAACAAGGGGGCCGTGCCGCATGTGACCGGCGCCGATTTCCGCAAGCTTTATGGTATCGACGACGGCAGCCCCTCGCATTATGCGCTGTCTGCTGGCGATTTCAGCGCCCTGGCCCAGTCCTACGGCAAGGTCGGCGGGCTTGATCGTGTGGCCACCGTGATCAACGCCATCCGCGCCGATCGCCCCGACGCGATCCTGCTCGATGGCGGCGACACCTGGCACGGCT